>SDZP01000319.1 GCA_004144935.1 Caulobacteraceae bacterium
GGAGATCATCCGCTCGATGGCCTCGTCGACGGTGAAAATCTCGCCCAGCGGCACGCGGCCCACCCGCCCGGCCCCGTTGCAGACGCGGCAGCCGGCCGCTTCGTGCAGCCGGACCTCATTCGCCGCCACGCCATGGGCGCCGAACAGGGCCAACTCCTCCCCGGTCGCCGCGCGCGGCGCCTTGCAGGCCTCGCACAGCCGAGGTGTCAACCGCTGGGCCGAGGCCCCGATCAGCACCCCGGCCAGCAGGTAGCGCTCCACCCCCATGTCGGCGAGCCGGGCCGGGGCGGTGGCGGCGTCGTTGGTATGCAGGGTGGCCAGCACCAGGTGGCCGGTCAGGGCCGCCTGCACGGCCAGCCGGGCGGTCTCGCTATCGCGGATCTCCCCGACCAGGATGACGTCCGGGTCGTGCCGCAAAAAGGCGCGCAGGGAGGAGGCGAAGGTCACCCCCGCCGCCTCGTTGACCTGGGTCTGGTTGATGCCGTCGAAGACGTATTCGATCGGATCCTCGATTGTCAGCACCTTGCGCTCGCGCGTCGCCAGCCTGCGCAGGGCGGCGTAGAGGGTGGTGGTCTTGCCGCTGCCCGTCGGGCCGGTCACAAGGATCAGCCCATAGGGCCGGCGCAGCTGCTGGGCGAAGGTCTCCCGGAAGCCGGCGTCGAAACCGAGCGAGTCGACCGTGAAGTCGACCCCGTGGCGGGTGAGCAGGCGGACCACCGCCGATTCCCCGAACACCGTCGGCGTCGTCGAGATGCGCAGGTCGGTCAGCGCCCCCCGGATCGAGGCCGTCGCCCGCCCGTCCTGCGGCGCCCTTACCGAGGCCACGTCCAGGTCGGCCAGCACCTTGATGCGGGCGACGACGCCGGAGCCGAAGGCGGCGGCCAGCGGTTCGAGGTCGCGCAGGGCGCCATCGACCCGGATCCGGACCAGGCAACGGTCGGCCTTCTGCTCCAGGTGGATGTCGCTGGCCCGCTCCTGCAGCGCCCGTTCCAACAGGCCGTCGAGGTAGCGGACCACCGGGGCGTCGCGGGCAAAATCGCGGAGCCGCTCGGCGTCCTCCAGCGTGCCGACGTCGGGACCGCCGGCCTCCGCCTCGGCCGCCACGGCGCGCGTGCGGGCGGCCCGCCACAGGCTGAAGGGGATGGTGCGAAGTTCGACCGGCTTGCCGGCCGCGAACCGCAGGCCCCGGCGAACCTCGTCGCCGCCGGCGTCGACCAGGCCGACGACCAGCCGGTCGGGATGGTCCTCCAGCACCAGGGCGTGGTTCTCGGCCAGGAACTTGTCGTTCAGGGACGACGGGCCCAGCGCCTGCGGCTCCTCCGTCCCGTCCCACAGCGGCGCCGCATGCAGGCCGGCGCTGGCGGCGGCGATGGCGGCGTCCCCGGCCAGGCCCAGCAGGCTGGCGGCGACGGCCGGCGGCTGTCCGGCGGTTGCGACGGCGGCCCGCAGCCGTTCGCGGTCGGCGGCGAGCAGGCCCAGCGCCTCGGCTAGCCGCCAGGCCCCCTCGGCCCTCGCCCGGGCCAGGGTCGTCAGCACGGGCTCCGCGGCGCTGGGCCGCGACCCCACGCCATATGGACTCGGTGAAACGGACTGGGGCATATTCGACTGCAAAGTTAAGGGTTTGTCGGTGGGACTTTTCTTGAGACGTACAATGGCGGTTTTGAACACCGGCCGGAAGATGAAACAACGTCGCCGCGAGGAGGCTGGCTATACGCTGACCGAGATGCTCGTTGTGGTTGCTATTATTGGACTGATCTCTGCAGTTGTTATTCCGCAGACCATTGGCCAGATGGGCAAGGCCCAGTCCCGCGCCGCCAAGCTGAAGGCGCAGACCGTGGCGGCGGCGGTGGAACTGTATTCCGGCGACACCGGCCGTTTTCCGACCCGCGAAGAGGGGCTGAACGCGCTGATCGAACGGCCGGGCGGCCTCGACAGCTGGACCGGTCCCTATCTGCGCAACAAGGATCAGATCCTCGACCCCTGGGGCCAGCCGTTCCTGTACACGGTCGGTGAAGGCGGGGCCTTTAGCGTGAGCACGCTCGGCGCGGACAAGAAACCGGGCGGCGAGGGGGCGGACCGGGACATCTCGGTCCAATAGGGGTGTTGATGACCAAGGCCATTCGAGCCGGCGCCCTGGCGCTGCTGATGCTGCTGGGCGCCTGCGCGAGCGATCCGCGCCGGCCCGGCGGCAGCGCGGCCCTGCCCCAGTCGCAGCCGACTTCCCCCGCCGCCGAGGTGGCCGCCGCCACCCGGGTGGGCGAGGAGCCGCCGCCCCAGCGTCAGGGCTGGCGGGAGGACGCGGTCGGCGCCCCGGTCACGGCCGCGCCGCCCGTCCCGTCCAGCGCCTCCACCCAGCGCATCCCGATCAACGTGCTGATGGACCGCGCCCCGATCCCGGCCGCCGTCGAGGCGGTGCTGGGCGATGTGCTGAACCGGCCCTTCCGCATCGATCCGCAGGTCACCGGCGAGGTTTCCTTCCGCCTGACCGGCGAGATGACCGAGAGCGACATCCTGGTCAGCCTCGACCAGGCGCTTCGTGGCGCCAACGCCGCCCTGGTCGCCTCCCCCGGCGGCTCCATCGCCATCGTCCCGGCCGCCAATGTTCCGGCCTTCTCGGTCCTGCCCGACGGCAGCTCGCAGCAGCGAACCTTCTTCGCCGGCGGCACGGCCATCTACCGGGCCCGCAACGTCAGCGCCACGGAGATGGTCCGGGTGCTGACCCCGATCGCCGAGGGCCGCGCCCAGGTGCGGGCCGACGCGGTGCGGGAATACGTCTACATCAGCGGCGATCCGGGCACGGTGAACAGCCTGGTGCGCACCGCCGAATTGTTCGACGTCGACTGGCTGCGCGGCAACAGCTTCCAGTACTATCCGCTGAAGTACGCCGGGGCCAAGGCCGTGGCCGACGACGTGCGCCGCCTCTACGGCGGGGCCGAGGGGCCGATCGGCACCCAGGTCGACATGATCGACATCGAGCGGCTGAACGCCATCATCGTCATCGCCAAGTCGCCGGCCCTGCTGGACCAGACGATGAAGTGGATCGAGCGGCTGGACCAGCCGGCCTCGCCCTCCGAACAGCGCATCCGGGTCGTGCCGCTGTCGAACATCAAGGCCGAGGACCTGGTCAAGGTGATCGGCGGCTTCTTCGGCGCCGTGACGCCCCCGCCCGGCGGCCTGGCCGGCCAATCCGGAGCCGCCTCCTCGCCCAGCGGCGGCCAGGTGACGGCCGACCCGCGCAGCAACTCGATCATCCTCTACGCCACCGACGCGGAGTACCAGAACCTGCTGCAGGTGGTGCGCCGGCTGGACGTCTCGCCGCCGCAGATCCTCATCGAGGGCACGGTCGCGGAGGTGCGGCTGAACGACAAGCTGAACCTCGGCGTCCAGTGGTTCCTGCAGAACAACCCGGACTTCACCGGCGGCTTCGCCACCGTCGGCAACGGCAACCTGGCCCTGACCTTCCCGGGCCTGTCGCTGCAGTACCTGGGTCCCGACTTCAAGGTGGTGATCAACGCCCTGCAGTCGGTCACCGACGTCGAGGTGGTCTCCACCCCCCGCCTGCTGGTGCTGGCCAACGAGACCGCCACCCTGCAGGTCGGGGACCAGGTGCCGATCATCACCCAGACCGCCACGGGCGACCAGCAGACCAGCCTGACGGTCAATTCGGTCAACTACCGCGACACCGGCGTGTTGCTGACCGTCACGCCCCGGGTCGGCGAGGGCGGACGCATCTTCATCGACATCGAGCAGGAGGTCAGCGACGTGTCGGAGACCACAACCTCCGACATCAACTCGCCGACCATCGCCCAGCGCAAGTTCCGCACCCAGATCGCCGTCGACAACGGCCAGGTCATCGCCCTCGGCGGCCTCATCCGCACCAGCCGCACCAAGGGCGACAGCGGCATTCCCCTGCTCAGCCAGGCGCCCCTGATCGGAGGGCTGTTTCGCGAGCGGGCCAATGTGAAGGGCCGCACCGAACTGGTCGTCTTCCTGAAAGCCACCCTGGTCCGCAACCGCGACGACGCCGACCGGGTGACCAAGGACATCGCGTCCGGCCTGACCACCCTCGGGTTCGGGCGTGACCGCCACTAGACGCGCCTTCAGGAAGACCACCAGCTCGGTG
>SDZP01000320.1 GCA_004144935.1 Caulobacteraceae bacterium
ATCAGGCCAACTTCGTCGCAGACCTCGACATCTCGAAGCCCGAGGTGCTGGAGCCGCTGCTGGCCGAGGTCGGGGCCTCGCCGGGGGCCGTGTTCGACGCCGCCGGGTCCGAGGCGACCAAGGCGCGGCTGAAAGAGCATGTGACGCAGGCGCGGGAACGCGGCCTGTTCGGCTCGCCCAGTTTCCTGACCGCCGACGGCGAGCTCTTCTGGGGCAACGACCGTCTCGAATCCGCCCTCGACTGGGCTCTGCACCACGCCAAGATGGAGACCGCCTGATGGCCGTCCTGAACGAAGAACAGACCATGCTGCGCGACGGGGCCAAGGCCTGGACGCAGACCGAATCCCCAACCACCAAACTGCGCGCCCTGCGCGACAGCGGCAGCCACCAGCCGTTCGATCCGGCCGCCTGGGCCGAGATGGGGGCCATGGGCTGGGCCGGGGTGATCGTGCCGGAGGAATTCGGCGGCTCGGCGTTCGGCTATCTGAGCCTGGGCCTGATCCTCGAGGAGACCGGCCGCACCCTGACCGCCTCTCCCCTGCTCTCAACCGCCCTGATCGGGGCCAGCGCCCTGTCGCTGTACGGCTCGGACGCCCAGAAGGCGCAATGGCTGCCGAAGATCGCCGAGGGCGTGGTGGTCACCGCCCTGGCCGTCGACGAGGGCCCGCACCACAACCCGGCCCGCATTGCGCTGAGCGCCACGGGCGGCAAGCTGACCGGCAAGAAGACGTTCGTCGTCGACGGCGACGTCGCCGACCTGTTCATCGTCGCGGCCCGCGCTGGCGACGGCATCAGCCTCTACTTGGTCCCCAAGGGCGCGCCGGGCCTGAGCGTCAGGCACCTGGCCCTGGCCGACAGCCGCGGCGCCGCCGAGGTGACGTTCGATGGAACGCCGGGCGAGCTGCTGGGCGCCGAGGGTCAAGGCGCCGAGCCGCTGGAAGCCATCCTCGACCGGGCCCGCATCGGCCTGTCGGCCGAGATGCTGGGCAGCGCCCTGCAGGCGTTCGAGATCACGCTGGACTACCTGAAGGTCCGCACCCAGTTCGGCCAGGTGATCGGAACCTTCCAGTCGCTGCAGCACCGCGCCGCCAAGATGTTCACCGACCTGGAGATGGCCCGCTCGGCCATCGAGGCGGCGCTGGAGGCGCTGGACGCCGGAACGGGCGACGTGCGCGCCGCAGCCTCGCTGGCCAAGTGCAAGGCCAGCGAGCTGATCCACCTGGTCAGCAACGAGATGGTCCAGATGCACGGCGGCATCGGCATGACCGACGTCCATGACGCCGGCCTCTACCTGAAGCGGGCCCGGGTCACCGAGCAGCTGTTCGGCGGGGCGGGGTTCCACAAGGACCGCTACGCCCGCGTCCTCGGCTTCTAGCCCCTCCCCGATCAGGGAGGGACGCCGGCGGCCCCCTCCCTAAAACGTCAGCGACCGGCGGTTGCCCACTGGCATGCGGCGGACTACCGTCTGGCAGACGTTTTCGGGGAATCCTTCATGCGCAAGATCTTAGCCACCGTCCTGGCCATCGGGATGACCGCGGCCCTGTCCGCCCCAGCCTACGCCCAGTACGGCGCCAAGCCGGCCCCCAAGGCGGCGACGCCGGAGCTGCCGCGCTGCGCCGCGCCGGTCGCCACGGTGGCCATCCAGGAGCCGGAGACGCAATGGTGGCGGTCCTACGGCCTGTCCAACCCAGAAAAGCTGCTGAAGCTGTTCGCGTCGCGCTCCAACTGCCTGCGGGTGGTCGATCGCGGGGCCGGCATGGCCATGCGCCAGGGCGAGCGGGCGCTGTCGGAGAGCGGCGAGCTGCGCCGTGACAGCGGCATCGGCAAGGGCACGGTCAAGGCGGCCGACTACTTCATCATCCCCGACCTCGCCAACGCCGACGAGAACACCGGCGGCGGCAACGTGGCCGGCGCGGTCGGCGGGCTGATCGGCGGCACCGTCGGCGGCGTGGTCGGCGGCATCCGCACCAAGAACCTGGAAGCCCAGGCGCTGATCACCCTGGTCGACAGCCGCACCACCGAACAGGTCTATGTCGCCGAGGGCACGGCCCGGAAGAAGGACGTCACCTTCGGCGCCGGCGGCGGCGGCTATGGTCTTGGCGGCCTGATCGCCGCGGCGGGCGGCGGCTATTCCGACACCGACATCGGCAAGATCATCAGCGCCGCCTACTTCAACGCCTTCGTCGACCTGGTCGGCTACATCCAGGGCGGCAATGTCGCCAGCGGCGCCGAGGCCAAGGCCAACGCCGGCCCGGTGGCCCAGGTCACCACCGCCGAGGTCAAGCTGCGCCGCGGCCCCTCCCCCCAGGCGGCCATCGTCTACACCCTGCGCCAGGGGGTGCTGGTCTATCCGACCGGGGCCCGCAACGGCGTCTGGATGGAGGTCGATGACGAGAACGGCAACCGCGGCTGGATGAGCAGCGCCTACGCGAGCCCGCGGTGAGATTGCCGAGCGCCGGCCTGGCGGCCCTGGCCCTCGGGCTGGCGCTGGCCGGCGGCGCCCTGGCCAGCGACGCCGCCGACGCCCAGGCCGTCGTCGACACCGAGGCCGCCTTCGCGCGGCGGGCGGCGGAGATCGGCAACGTCCCGGCCTTCCGCGAGTTCGCCGCGCCGGGCGTGATCATGTTCCTGCCCGAGCCGATCGTGGCCACCGACTATCTGGCCAGGGCCGACTGGCCCGGCCGCATCGAATGGCGGCCGGATTTCGTGGCGGTGTCGGGCGCCGCCGACCTGGCCTTCGCCTCCGGTCCGTCGCGGTGGACGGTGAAGGGCGAGGTCGATCCCGGCTACTACATCACCGTCTGGGCCAGGCAGCCGGACGGCGGCTGGAAGTTCGTCCTCGACCGGTCGACGCCGGGAACGCCCAACCTCTACGCCGCCGCCGAGGGCCCGGCCACCGTCCATACCGGCGTCGCCGCCGGCGAGTCGAAAAGCACGCCGGCCGGGCTGGAGGCCGTCCTGGCGGACGCGCTGTCTCGCGATGCGCCGGGGGCGATCGGCCGCCGCATGGATCCCGCGGGCCGGGTCATCCGCGCCGGAGCCGCCCCGGCCACCACGCCGGACGCGGTCCGCGCCCTGCTGGCCCGGGACCCGGCCGAAGTCACCGCCAGCTATCTCGGCGGCGCGATGTCCAGCAGCAGCGACCTGGCCTATGTCTGGGGCGAAACCCGCTGGCTCGAGGAGGGCCAGCCCCGCCGCGGCCATTTCGTCCGCCTCTGGCGCCGCAGCGGCCAGGCCTGGACGATCCTCGTCGACCACCAGGTCGCCCTGCCGGCCGCCCCCTCGCCTGCCCCCTTGCCCGTAAAGGACTGACTTTCTTCGGAACGTCCCTCCGCGTCGCTGCATTCTCCTGCGACACTCGCAGGAGGCCGCATGTCCACCGATACCCACGATCCGAAAGCCGTCGAAAGCCGCCTCTGGGCCGAGATCGAGAAGGCTCACCTCGGCATGCTGGGCATCGTCGACGGGCCGCCGCAGCACTTCCAGCCGATGACCGCCTTCGTCGAGGCCGAGGCCGGCGAAATCTGGTTCTTCACCCGCGCCGAGACCGATCTGGCCCGCGACGCCAGCCATGGCGCCAAGTCCTGCATGTTCACCATCCAGTCGAAGGACCGTGAGTTCCAGGCCTGTGTCGGCGGCGAGCTGACCGTCGAGATGGACCGCGCCAAGATCGCCCAATGGTGGAGCCCGATGGTCGCCGCCTGGTATCCGGACGGCAAGGACGATCCGGACCTGCGCCTGCTGCGCGTGAAATGCCACGACGCCCGCGTCTGGATCAGCGACGCCGGGCCGGTGAAGTATCTGTGGGAGGTCGCACGCGCCAACGCCACCGGCCGCACGCCCGCCATCGGCGGACGCGCGGACGTGACCCTGAACTAGCCCTTCTTCGGCCTGAACGGCCCCGGCACGCGGCTGCCGCCCTGGCGGCTGAGCATCCAGCCGGGGTATTCCGGCGGCAGGGCCGAGACCTCGTCGAGGGTCTTCAGCTCCTCGGACGTCAGTTCGATCTCGGCGGCGGCCAGGTTGTCGTCCAGCTGCTCGTTGGTCTTGGCCCCGATGATCACCGTGGTGACGAACGGCCGGCTCAGCACATCGAAGCGGTCC
>SDZP01000031.1 GCA_004144935.1 Caulobacteraceae bacterium
CCCCGCTTCGCGGGCGGTCCCCCTCCCCCGCACGGCCTTCGGCCTACGGGTGAGGATTGGAGTTTCGCATGAGCCTGCCGCTTTCCTTCCGCTTCGCGGCCCGCGAATTGCGCTCCGGCGTCGCCGGCTTCCGCATCTTCCTGGCCTGCCTGGCGCTCGGCGTCGCCGCCATCGCCGCCGCCGGCTCGACCGCCGAAGCCTTCCGCCAGGGCCTGGCGACGCAGGGGCGCGAAATCCTTGGCGGCGACCTGCGCATCAACGTCGAGGATCGCCGCTTCACGCCGGAGGAACGCGCGACGTTCGAGGCCATGGGCGCAACCATCTACTCGGCCGGCCAGGCGGCCATGGCCGAAGCCCCGGGCGGCGAGCGGCGCCTCGTGGAACTGCGCGGCGTCAGCCCCGGCTATCCCCTGGTCGGCAAGGTGCAGCTGACCGGCGCCCCGACCCTGGACGCCGCCTTCACGCCGGACGGCGACGCCACCGGCGCGGCCATCGAGCAGGCGCTGTTCGATCGGCTGGGTTTGAAACTCGGCGATCATTTCCTGATCGGCGAGGCGAAGTTCGTGGCCCGCGCCGTGCTGGTCTCCGAGCCCGATCGCCTGGGACGCGGCTTCAGCATGGCGCCGCGGGTGCTGACCAGCCTGAAGGCCGTCGAGGACGGCGGCTTTCTCGCCGAGGGCCTGCCGGACCGCGGCGAGACCGCCCGCATCGCGCTGCCCAAGGGCGCCGACGCCAATGCCGCCGCCCGCACCCTCGATCCCGGCCGCCCGAAAGACGGCCTCGGCCAGCGTCGCCCCGGCGGCCGCCAGGCCGGGCCGCCTCGGCGGGGGCCCGCGGTCAACGGCCTGGAGGTGCGCACCCGCGACGAGGCCGCCAACGGCGTCAAGCGGCTGATCGACCAGCTGGAGTACTTCCTCGGCTTCATCGGCCTGGCCTCGCTGGTGGCCGGCGGCCTTGGCGTCGCCGGCGCGGTCGGCGCCTATCTGGAGGCCCGCAAGCCCTCCATCGCCATTCTCAAGGCGCTGGGCGCCGAGGGCGTGCTGATCCGCAACATGTACCTGATCCAGGTCGCCGTCCTGGCCCTGCTCGGCGTCGGTATCGGATTGGCCTTCGGGGCCAGCGCGCCGTTGATCCTCGGCGAACTGGCCAGGGACAAGCTTCCGGTCCCGGCCCTGTTCGCGGTCTATCCGATGCCCCTTCTGAAGGCGGCCGCCTTCGGCCTGCTGGCCGCCGCCGCCTTCAGCCTCGTGCCCCTGGCTCGCGCCCGCTCGACGCCGCCGTCGGCTCTGTTCCGCCGCGACCTGGCGGGCCGGGTCGGCTGGGGCCTGGAGACCTGGGTCACCATCGTGGCCGGGCTGGGGCTCGCCGGCCTGGCGGTGATCACCGCCCCGACGCCGCTGGCCGCCATCGTCATGATCGTCGGGGTCGCCTTCGCTTTCGGCCTGCTGGCCCTGCTTGGTCGCGCCGCGGCCTGGCTCGCCGGCCGCCTGCGCCGCTTCGCCAGCGGTCCCTGGCGCATCGGGCTGGCCAACCTGTCCGGCCCGCGCTCGGCCGCCCGCACCGCCTCGCCGGCCATCGGTCTGGGCGTCGCCCTGCTGGCCTCGGTGGTGCTGATCCAGTCCAGCCTGCTGGCCCAGGTCAGTCAGGTGGCTCCCAGGACCGCGCCCTCGATGGTCTTCCTCGACGTGCCGGGCGACCGCATCGACGCCTTCGACGCCACGGTCAGCAAGGCCTTCGGCGCACCCCTGACCAAACAGACCTTCCTGCGCTTTCCCTTCGTCACCGGCCGCATCGTCGGCGTGAAGGGCCAGCCGGTCGACCTCTCCAAGGTCAAGGACAGCGAGCGCTGGGCCTACGACAACGACCTGCAGATGAGTGTCTTCGCCACCCAGCCGGACGACGCCGGGGTGAAGGAAGGTCGCTGGTGGAGGCCGGACGAGGCCAGACCCCAGGTCGCCATGGAGATCGACGCCGCCAAGGGCGCCGGCCTGGCGGTCGGCGACAGCATCACCCTCAACGTGCTCGGCCGGGACATCGACGCCCGCGTCGCCGTGCTGCGCAAGGTCGAGTGGGGCGGCTTCAGCCCGGCCTTCACCGTCATCATGAACCCGCAGGCCATCGAGGGCGCCGGCCTGCGCTGGATCGCCATCGCCAAGGCCAGCGCCGCCCAGGAGCAGGCGGCGACCCGGGCGCTGGGCGCCGACTTCGCCGAGGTCAATGTCATCAGCGTCCGCGAGGGGCTGGCCCAGGCCGTCGAAATGTTCGACCGCCTCAGCCTGGCGGTGCGTGGGGCGGCCGCCGTCGCCGCCCTGGCCGGCCTGCTGGTGCTGGCCGGGGCCATCGCCGCCGGGGCGAGGGCGCGGGCGCGTGAGGCGGCGACCCTGAAGGTGCTGGGCGGCTCGCGAGGCCAGATTCTGCTGGCCTACGGGGTCGAGTATGGCGCCGTCGGTCTGATCGCCGGGGTGTTCGGGGTGGCCCTAGGCTACGCCGCCGCCTGGCCGGTGGTCACCATCATATTCGAGGCCACCTGGAGCGTCGACTGGAGCGGCGTCGTCACCCTGGTCGGCGGGGCGGCCGGTCTGGCCGCTGTCGGCGGCCTGCTGGCGGCGGCCCAGGCCCTGTCGCGGCGGCCTGCGCCCGTGCTGAGGACAGACTAGGAGCGCAAAACAAACACCTGAATTTCCGGATGGTTCGGTATAGCCCTTGCGTCAAACCGCCACAGCCCCGATATCTGCGACAACGGCCTCATTCCGGGGTCCGAGTACGAGAGGGTGTTTTTTCATGAGCGACTTCGAACGCGGTACCGCGCGCTCGATCCCGCAAGCCGGCGATATGTCGGTGGATGCCGGGCTGCGCGCCTTCATGCTGGGCGTCTACAACAAGATGGCCCTGGGCCTGGTGGTCTCCGCCGCCCTGGCCTTCGGCGTGGCCAATTTCGCACCGGTCCGTGACCTCCTCTACGTGGTCAACGCCAACGGCGCCCTGGCCGGCTACACGGTCTTCGGCATGGTCCTGGCCTTCGCGCCCCTGGTGCTGGTGCTCGCCGCCGGCTTCATGATGCGCAACCCCAGCCCGGCCAGCTCCGGAGCCCTGTACTGGACCATCGTCTCGGTGATCGGCGCCTCGGGCGCGGTCTGGGTCCTGCGCTACACCGGCGCTTCCATCGCCTCGACCTTCCTGATCACGGCGACGGCCTTCGGCGCGCTCAGCCTGTTCGGCTACACGACCAAGAAGGATCTGTCGGGCTTCGGCACCTTCCTGATCATGGGCGTCTGGGGCCTGATCATCGCCGGCATCGTCAACATGTTCCTGCAGCAACCGATGATCAGCCTGATCATCAGCGCCGCCGGCGTGCTGATCTTCGCGGGCCTCACCGCCTACGACACCCAGCGGCTGAAGATGACCTACTACCAGCTGGGCGGCGATCAGACCGGTCTGGCTGTCGCCACCAACTTCGGCGCGCTGAGCCTGTACCTGGACTTCATCAACCTGTTCCAGTTCCTGCTCGCCCTGCTGGGCGGCCGCCGCGAATAGCGGACAGCACAGCGACAAGTGATCGAGGCCCTGGCGGAAACGCCGGGGCCTTTTTCTATTCCACCACCTGGAATTTGCGGCTTTCGAACAGACGCAGCACCTGGGCCAGTTCATGCCCGCGCCGCAGGACCATGCCGCCCTGGCCGATCACCGACCAGGCGCCCTGCTTGCGGGCCAGGTCCGGCTGTTTCTCGATGCGGTACAGCGGCTGCTCCGACGCGCGCCGGAAGATGCAGAACACGGCGCGTTCGGAGAGGCCCGCGATGGCGTAGTCGCGCCATTCGCCGGCGGCCACCATCCGCCCGTACAGGCGCATGATAAGGTCCAGTTCCCGGCGCTCGAAGAAGACCTGGGCGCCGGGCGAGGACGGGTATGTCGGATCAAGGCTCATCGACTTGATCAACGTAACGCGCTTTCAGGCGAAGTGGAAACCGGTTCGACGCCCGGAAAGCGCGTCGCCTGCGGCAAGCGCGTGGCGGAAGTCCGCGCCTGGCCATTTTCCGGCGTTTTGGCGAGGGGCAGCGATTTATGCGGAGCCTGCAATATCAGGCCGCGCAATGACCTCATTTGCGCCCGACCGCCGCCCGGTTCGGGCGCGATAAGGTGAGGGTCGGCTGATCGAAGCGCTTGCGGCTTCGGTACCTGAACAGCCCCCCCAGCCCCCACCGGGGCCGTGATCGCCAAACGCGGTCAGCCGACACCCAACTCTAGAGAAGCCTGCGTCACACCCCTCCCCCCTGGTGACGCGGGCTTTTTCTTTGCCCAATCCTTTGCATGACGTTGCGGCCACCTGCTTCCATCGGGAAAAAGGGAGACCGCCATGAACCGTCCTGATGGGGGCAGACTTGCCGGCCGGCGCGCCATCGTCACCGGCGCCGCCAGCGGCATCGGCCGCGCCACCGCCGAACTGTTCGCGTCCGAGGGCGCCCGGGTCCTGGCCGTCGACCGGCCGGACGCCAACCTCGCCTTCGACAACGCCGGCATCGTTCCGCTCGGCCAGGACATCGGGACCGACGAGGCGCCAGAGGCCATCGTGGGCAAGGCGGTCGGCGAATTCGGCGGCCTCGATATCCTCTACAACAACGCCGGCATCAGCCACGGGGCCCCGGTGGCCGACACCACCGACGAGGCCTTCGACCGGCTGGTCAGCATCAACCTGCGGGCCGGCTTCCGTCTGTCGCGCGCCGCCACGGCGCATCTGGTCGCCAGCGGCCATGGCCGGCTGATCTTCACCGCCTCGATCATGGCCCGCCACACCGACAACGGCCTGGTCGCCTATTCCGCGTCGAAGGCCGGGGTGGTCGGGATGATGCGCACCTTCGCCCTGGAGCTCGGCCGCCACGCCGTGACCTCCAACGCCATCCTGCCCGGCGCCATCGCCACGGGCATGACGGCCGCGAGCTTCCAGCGGGAGGAGGTGACGGCGATCTGGGCCAAGAAGGCGGCTCTCAAACGGCTGGGCCAGCCGATCGACATCGCCCGCGCCGCCCTGTTCCTGGCCAGCGACGACGGCGGCTTCGTCACCGGTCAGGCGCTGGGCGTCGACGGCGGGCTGATGCTGCGGGTCTAGGAGGTCTTCTCGGCCAGGACGCCGAGAATGCGGCCGCCCTTGGCGCCCTGCACGATGACGACCGTCTTCAAACCGTCCTCCGTCGCCTTGGGCGGGCGGAAGGCGGTGGGCCGGCCGACCCAGGAGCCCAGCCGGGCGACCTGGCGGACAATGTTCTTGTGGACCATGGCCTCGCCGCGATTGTCGCCCTTCTTCGGCGTGATCTCGATAGACCGCGGGTCGTAGCGGACCAACCAGACGTCGGCCCCGCCGCGCGGGGCAGGGCCCGAGCCGACGGCGATGCGGCCATTCAGCATGAACAGCATGTCGGGCGGATTGCGCGGCGCCTTGGCGGCCTGGGCGACCAGGGCGTCGACCTTGTCGGCCCGTACCCCGCCAGTCTGGAACCGGCCATCGACAACCACCTGCGGGGTATAGACCTCGCGCACCGCCAGCCTGCGGGCATAGGCCTTCTGGCGCTCGGCGAAGGCCGGCTGGGCGAAGGTGTCGCGCCAGCCCAGGTAGTCCCAGTAGTCGACCGCGAAGGTCAGGGCGAGCACGCCGGGATCATCGGCCAGATCGGCCAGATGACTGTTGGCGGCGCTGCAGGACGAGCAGCCCTGGGCGGTGAACAGCTCGACCACCACCGGCGGCTTGGGCGCCGCGGCGGCGAAAGCCGACATCGGAGCGAAGGCCAGCAATGCGAGGAGGGGGAGGAAACGCCTCATGAGGCGCACTTAACCGGAAGCGGCGGCCAAGTTGGCTTCACGAGGCCGTGAGACTCGCGGGCAAGCAAAAACCCTCCCCGCGAACGGGGAGGGTTTGAGCCGTTCGGGACTGAACGCAGGCTTACGCCGCCGGCTTGGCCAGGTTGCGCAGGACGTAGTTCAGGACGCCGCCGTTCTTGAAGTACTCAAGCTCGGTCGGGGTATCGATGCGGCAGCGGACCGGGAAGCGGGCGATGCGGCCGTCCGACGGGCGGTAGAGCTCGACGATCAGCTGCTTGCGCGGCGACAGGTCCTGCAGGCCGCGGATGGAGACGATCTCCTCGCCGGTGAGGCCCAGCCGCTGCCAGCCGTCGTTGAGGAACTGCAGCGGCAGCACGCCCATGCCGACCAGGTTCGAGCGGTGGATACGCTCGAAGGTCTCGGCGATCACGGCGCGGACGCCGAGCAGCTTGGCGCCCTTGGCCGCCCAGTCGCGCGAGCTGCCGGTGCCGTATTCCTTGCCGGCGAAGACGACGGCCGGCCGGCCTTCGGCCTGGTACTTCATCGCCGCGTCGTAGATCGGCATCACCTGGCCGGACGGGAAGTGCTTGGTCACGCCCCCTTCGATGTCCGGGGTGATCTTGTTGCGGATGCGGATGTTGGCGAAGGTGCCGCGCATCATCACCTCGTGGTTGCCCCGACGGCTGCCGTAGCCGTTGAAGTCCTCGAAGCGGACCTGATGCTGCAGCAGGTACTCGCCGGCGGGCGAGGCCTTCTTGATCGAGCCGGCCGGGCTGATGTGGTCGGTGGTGATGCTGTCGCCGAAGACGCCCAGGATCCGGGCCTCGACGATGTCGGTCACGGCCGAGGGCTGCATGTCCATGCCCACGAAGTAGGGCGGGTTCTGCACATAGGTCGAGCCCATGTCCCAGGCGTAGGTCTGGCCGCCGGCGACCTTGATCGCCTGCCAGTTCTTGTCGCCGGTGAAGACGTCGCTGTAGCGCTCGGCGAACATCTTGCTGGTCACCGACTTCTTCTGCAGGGCGGCGATGTCGGCGTTGGTCGGCCAGATGTCCTTCAGGAAGACATCCTTGCCCTTCTTGTCCTGGCCCAGGGGCTGGGTCAGCAGGTCGATGCGCATCGAACCGGCCAGGGCGTAGGCGACGACCAGCGGCGGGCTGGCCAGGTAGTTGGCCCGCACGTCGGGGTTCACCCGGCCTTCGAAGTTGCGGTTGCCCGACAGCACCGATGCGGCCACCAGGTCACCGTCCGAAATGGCGGCGGACACAGCTTCCGGCAGCGGGCCGGAGTTGCCGATGCAGGTGGTGCAGCCGTAGCCGACCAGGTTGAAGCCCAGGGCGTCGAGGTGTTTCTGCAGTCCGGCCTTGGCCAGGTAGTCGGTGACCACCTGCGAGCCGGGAGCCAGCGAAGTCTTCACCCAGGGCTTCACCGACAGGCCCTTGGCCAGGGCGTTCTTGGCCAGCAGGCCGGCGGCGATCAGCACCGAGGGGTTGGAGGTGTTCGTGCAGCTGGTGATGGCGGCGATGACCACATCGCCGTGGCCGACGTCGAACTTCTCGCCGGCGACCGGAACCCGCACATCGGCGCCTTCCTTCTTGCCGAACTCACCGGCCAGCGACTCTTCGAACGCCGAGGCGGCGCTGGACAGCAGCACCTTGTCCTGCGGACGCTTGGGGCCGGCCAGCGACGGCAGAACGTCGTCCAGGGCCAGTTCGAGGATGTCGGTGAATTCCGGCTCGGGGGCCGAGGGGTCGAACCACATGCCCTGGGCCTTGGCGTAGGCCTCGACCAGGTTGACGCGGGCCGGATCGCGGCCGGTGGCCTTCAGGTAGTCGACGGTGGCCTGGCTGACCGGGAAGAAGCCGCAGGTGGCGCCGTATTCGGGGGCCATGTTGGCGATGGTCGCCTGGTCCTCGATGGTCAGGTTGGCGAGGCCGTTGCCGAAGAACTCGACGAACTTGCCGACCACGCCCTTCTTGCGCAGCATCTGGGTGACGGTCAGCACCAGGTCGGTGGCCGTGGCGCCTTCCGGCAGGGCGCCGGTCAGGCGGAAGCCGATGACTTCCGGGATCAGCATCGGGATCGCCTGGCCGAGCATGGCGGCTTCGGCCTCGATGCCGCCGACGCCCCAGCCCAGGACGGCCAGGCCGTTGACCATGGTGGTGTGGCTGTCGGTGCCGACGACGGTGTCGGGATAGGCGACCTGGCTGTCGGGGTGGCCGACGTCGTCGGCGGTCCAGACGGTCTGGGCCAGGTACTCCAGGTTCACCTGGTGGCAGATGCCGGTGCCGGGCGGAACGACGCGGAAGTTGTTGAAGGCCGAGCTGCCCCAGCGCAGGAAGTTGTAGCGCTCGAGGTTGCGCTCATACTCGATGGCGACGTTCTCGCCGAAAGCCCGCGACGTGCCGAAATGGTCGACCATCACCGAGTGGTCGATGACCAGGTCGACCGGGATCAGCGGGTTGATCTTCGTCGGGTCGCCGCCCAGGGCGGTCATGGCGTCGCGCATGGCGGCCAGATCGACCACGGCGGGCACGCCGGTGAAGTCCTGCATCAGCACCCGGGCCGGACGGAAGGCGATTTCGTGCTGCACCGCGCCGCGGTTCTGCACCCAGGCCGCCATGGCCTGGAAGTCGGTCCCGTCGGTCTCGGCGCCGTCTTCGTTGCGCAGCAGATTCTCGAGCAGCACCTTGAGGGAAACCGGCAGACGCGAAATACCGGCAAGTCCGGCCTCTTCCGCGACGGGCAGGCTGTAGTAGACGTAGGTCTTGCCGCCGACGCTGAGCGTACGGCGGGTATGCAGGCTGTCTATGGACGCCATTGGTGGGAGTGCCTTTCCTGTTCCGGACCGCCCGAAAACCGCTTCCGGGATCGCGCGCACCTCGCAAGGGACGCACAGGGTCCCAAGCGGCGCCGCGTACACTCCCGCGTGCGCGCGGGAGGTCGGTCGGGGGCTGTCTACTCCCGGTTCGTCAAAACGTCCATGCCGGCGCCATGGTCTTCTTATGTCGGCTGGCGGCATGATCTCCGCCCTGGTGGTCAAAGACCTGTCCGTGCGGCGTGGCGAGCGAATTCTGTTTCGCGATCTCGCGTTCAGCCTGGCGGCCGGCGAGGCGATCGCCCTGACCGGCGCCAACGGCTCGGGCAAGACCAGCCTGCTGCGGGCCATCGCCGGTCTGCTGCGCCCGGAGGCCGGGACAATTCTCTTCGAGGGAGCCGCCGAGGCCGAGGCGGCGCGGCATGAGGCCGTGCATCTGCTGGGCCATGCCGATGGCCTGAAGGGCGGCCGCACGGCCTTGGAGGAACTGACCTTCCAGGCCTCCTGGCTGGGCGGCGACGATGAGGGCGTGGCGCGGGCTATCGAGCGGCTGTCGCTGACCCCCCTGCTGGACCTGGAGGTCCGTCGCCTGTCGGCCGGCCAGCGCCGCCGCCTGGCGCTGGCCAGGCTGATCGCCGCGCCCCGGGCCCTGTGGCTGCTCGACGAGCCGATGGCGCCGCTCGACGCCGCCCGGCGCGCCCTGCTGGCCAGGATGATGCAGGACCACCTCGCGGGCGGCGGCCTGATCCTGGCGGCGGTGCACGATCCGCTGCCGATTCCGGCGACCGTGCTGGAGATCGGCGCGTGAAGCCGATCCTCACCCTGCTCGGCCGCGAGCTGGCGCTCGGCTGGGGCCGGGGCGGCGGACCGCTACCGGCGCTGGCCTTCTATGCGGCCATCACCGTCCTGCTGCCGCTGGCGGCGGGGCCGGACACCAGCCGTCTTGCGCCGGTCGCCACCGGCGTGGCCTGGATGGCCCTCGCCCTGGCCAGCCTGCTGTCGCTGGAGCGTCTGTTCGAGCGCGACTTCGAGGACGGCGGCCTCGACCTGTTGATGACCGGCCCGGCGCCGCTGGAGCTGGTCTGCGCGGTCAAATGCCTGGCCCAGTGGCTGACCACCGCCGCGCCCCTGGCCCTGGCCGCCCCGCTGGCGGCGGTGATGCTCGGCGCCCCGCTCGGGGCCGCGCCAATGATCCTGGCCTGCGCCCTGGCCGGCGGCCTGGCTTTCGTGTTCGTCGGCGGCATCGGCGCCGCCCTGGCGCTCGGCGCCCGCCGCGGCGGGCTGCTGGTGGCGGCGATCGTCCTGCCGCTGTTCAGTCCGCCGGTCATCTTCGGCGGCGCGGCCCTCTATGCCGACCAACTGGGGTCGGGGGCGGGCGGCGGCCTGCTGCTGCTGCTCGGCTGGACCGCAGGGGCGGTCGCGCTGTCGCCCCTGGCCATGGCGGCGGCCTGCCGAAACGCCGTTCAGTGAAGACTTCAGGACTGCAATGAAACCGGCCGGATCTGACATCCGCCAGCCATATGCGCCCCTCAGTCTGCCGGTATCGACCTTGGGGAAACCGCACCATGAACAGGATCCTTCGCACCACCGGCCTGCTGGCCAGCGCCGCCTTGGTGCTCATCGCCGGCGGCTCGGCCATCGCGGGCGAACCCGGCAAGACCGCCGACGAGCCGGTGGTCGTCTCCGGCAGCGACATCGGTCGTCCGATGCCGCTGCGCCGCCACTGGGATCCGGCCGCCCGCGCCGATCACCTGCGCACCCTCCTGCAGCTGCGCCCCGACCAGGAGCCGGCCCTCAAGGCCTTCCTCGAAGCCACCAGACCCGAGCCGTCCAGGTTCGAGGGCGAGCGCGGCAGGGACGCCGCGCCGGCCAGGCCGCTACTGACCACGCCCGAGCGCCTCGATCGCCAGGCCAGGCGGATGGCCGAGCACCAGGCGGCCTTTGCCAGGCGCGCCGCCGCCACCCGCACCTTCTATGGCCAGCTGAACGCCAGTCAGCAGAAGGTGTTCGACACCGTCGGCGCCCGCCATGGCGGCGGTCGTCACCTGAAGATGCTGCGTCGCGGCGGTCCGGGCGATCACCCCGGAGGCCGAATGATGCGTCACGGCGGCGAGGGCGCTCCCGGTCCCGGCGGCATGGCCTGGGGCGGCCAGCAGGGCGAGGACTTCGCCCTGCTCGGCGACGACATGGACATCCAGATCTTCATCGACGGCGAGGACTTCGAGCCCGGCGACGAGGACTAAGGGGAATCCGAACCTTGCCCGCCGTCTCCCGCCCCTTTAGACGGCGGGCATGGTCTCATTCCTGACCAATCCCCGGTCGTTCATGGCCTTCTCGCGGATCGCCGCCCCCGTGCTGGGCGTGGCGACCGCCTGCGCCTTCGTGCTCGGCCTCTACCGCACCTTCAGCGTCCCCGAGGACGCGCTGCACGGCGACACCGTGCGCATGATGTTCATCCATGTGCCGGCCGCCTGGCTGGCCATGTTCGCCTATGCCTGCCTTGGCGTCGCCAGCCTGCTGAACCTGGTCTTCCGCCAGGCCCTGGCCGATCTCGCGGCCCGCGCCTGCGCCCCGCTGGGCGCCGGCTTCACCGCCCTGGCTCTGGTCACCGGTTCGCTCTGGGGCCGTCCGACCTGGGGCACCTGGTGGGAGTGGGACGGGCGGATGACGTCGGTGCTGGTCCTGTTCCTGCTGTGGGTGGCCTATATCGCCCTTCGCGCGGCCATCGACGACGAGGCCCGCGCGGCCCGCGCTGGCGCCATCCTGGCCCTGGTCGGCATCGTCAACCTGCCGATCATCCACTACTCGGTCTACTGGTGGAACAGCCTGCACCAGGGTTCCTCCACCCTCGGCGCCGACAAGGGTGACGCCCTGCCGCCGGTCTATGGGGCGACGTTGGGGATCATGGGTCTGGCCTATCTGGGCCTGTTCGGCGCCCTCTGGCTGACCCGCATCCGCACCGAGGTGCGCCTGCGCCGTCTGCGCGCGGCCGCCCTGCGCGCGGCGGAGGACTGACGGCATGTTCGACGTCCAGTTCGGGCACTACGCCCCCTATATCTGGAGCGCCTTCGCGATCACCGGCCTCGTGCTCGGCTGGATGGTCGTCGACACCCTGCTGGCCGCCCGCCGTGCTTCCGATCAGGCCCGCAGGCAGGGCCTGGAGGAAGACTGGCGGTGAAGCCGCTGGCCCTCAAGCGCCTGGCCGCCCTGCTGCCGCTGGTTGCGCTGCTGCTGCTGGCGGCGGTCTTCGCCGCCAAGTCCCTTTGGCGCGACACCCAGGTCGAGACCCACGCCATGGTCGGCAAGCGCCTGCCGGCGGTGATGCTGACTGGACTGGACGGCGGCGCGCCGGGGCCCGTCAAGGCGGGTGGCGGTCCCTACCTCGTCAACTTCTTCGCCAGCTGGTGCCCGCCCTGCATCGTCGAGCATCCCCAGCTGATGGCGCTCAAGGCCGAGGGCGTCCCCATCGTCGGCGTGGCCTACAAGGACGACCCCAGCCGGACCCGGGCCTTCATCGCGGAGCATGGCGATCCCTTCGCCACGATACTGGTGGATCGCGACGGCCGGGCCGGCATGGAGTTCGGGGTCACCGGACCGCCCGAGACCTACCTGGTCTCCTCGGACGGGGTCATCCTCGCCAAGCACATCGGCGAACTGGATGAAACGGCGGCCAGAACCCTGCTCAGCCAGGCGCGTTAAGGTTTCAGTAACCATAACGACCGAAGCCTCTTCGCATGGCCGACATTCGTCCCACCAGCTGGCAGACTGCCCCCGCGCCGATCACCGCGCCGGGCCGCACCGCGGCGCAGCGGGCCTTCTTCGACGCCGCCATGGGCCGGGCGGCGCCCGCCGCCCCTGTGCCGGCGGCGCAACCGATCGCCGCCCCGGCCCAGCGGCCGCTGCAGGCCTCCCCGCTGAGTGAAGAGCCGCCCCGGAAAATCCTGCGGCCGGGCTCGCTGGTCGATATCCGCGTCTAGCCCTGGGGGCTCAGCGCTCTTCGTCGAACTTGTTGGCCACCAGTTCGCACAGCGCCGCCAGCGCCGCCTCCGCGTCCGGGCCCTCGGCGCTGATCTCCACCGTCGAGCCGATCCCCGCCGCCAGCATCATCAGCCCCATGATCGACCGGGCGTCGACCGACTGGCCCTCGCGGCTGACCTGGATTTCGGCGTCGAAATTGCCGGCGAGCTTGACGAACTTGGCCGAGGCGCGGGCGTGCAGCCCCCGCTCATTGACGATCTCGACCGTGCGTCGTGCCGTCACTTATCGGCCGCCAGCATGTAGGAGGCCACGGCGATGTACTTGCGGCCGGCGTCCTGGGCATGATGGACGCAGGCCTCCAGGGTTTCCCGGGTCCGCAGCGACGCCAGCTTGATGAGCATCGGCAGGTTGAGCCCGGCGATCACTTCGGCGCGGGTCTGTTCCATGACGCTGATGGCCAGGTTGGACGGCGTGCCGCCGAACATGTCGGTCAACAGGATGACGCCATCGCCGGTGTCGACGCGGGCGCAGGCCGCAAGGATGTCCTTGCGGCGCTTTTCCATGTCGTCGTCGGGCCCGATGCAGATGGGCTCGACCCGCTCCTGCGGCCCGACCACATGCTCCATGGCGAAGATGAACTCTTCAGCCAGCCGCCCGTGCGTGACGATCACCAGGCCGATCATGCCTGCATTCTCACAAACTCACCCCTTGCCCGGGCCCCTCAAGGCCGCGCGGGAGGCCTTGATACGCTCCTCAAGTACGAATCCCAACCCGTTCGAGCATGGCGATGAGTTTCAGTGCGGCGGCGGGTTCGAACGGCCACAGGCGACGCAGGGGAAGCACAACGCCCAGGCGGCTCGTCGTCTCCGGCTCGGGCGTCCGCTCGATACAGCCGGCCTCCGTTTCGCAGACGACGACCAGGTCGATCCCGGCGTAGGGCAGGGCGGCGACGGGGGTGATTCCCAGGCCGCGGATTTCCATCAACCCGGCCAAGGTCTCCGGCGCCCGGCCGAACAGCCGGCCATCGCTTGTCCAGGCCAACACCCGGTCATCCGCCACCAGCCGGCCGCCGAGGCTCAGGGTTCGCAGGGCCAGATCGCTCTTGCCGGCCCCCGACGGACCTTCGATCAGCACCCCGCGCCAGCGCCGGCCCAGCCACAGGGCGACGAGGCCCGCGTGCAGGATCACGACCGTCCCGCCGGCAGGGACAGTTCGAAGCGGGCCCCGACAACCCTCCCCGTGTCGTCCGTCCGGTTGTGGGCCATCAGGCTGCCGCCGTGGGCCAGGGTGATCTGGCGGGCGATCGACAGGCCGAGGCCTGAATTGCCGCCGAACGCCGCGCCCTTGGGACGGGCCGTGTAGAAGCGCTCGAAGACCGTCTCCAGATTGTCGGCGGGTATGCCCGGGCCGTCATCCTCGACCTCGACCAGGACCCGACCCTTTTCCTGAACCACGGTAACCCGCACCTCGCCATCCGGCGGGCTGAAGGAGCGGGCGTTGTCGATCAGGTTGCGGACCACCTGGCCGAGCGGGCCTTCCTGGCCGGCGATGACCGTCTCGCCCTCCGGCGCGATCAGGCTCACCCGCGCCTCGCCGGGTTTGCGGGCGGCGTCGTAGATCGACAGGATGTCGGTCAGCAGGCGGGTCAGGTCGAAGCGCTTGAACGACTCCCGCGACAGCTCGGCGTCCAGCCGCGAGGCGTTGGAGATGTCGCCGATCAGCCGGTCCAGCCGGCCGACGTCCTGCTTGAGGATGCCCAGCAGCTTCTCCCGACCCGGCCCGTCCGGCACGATCTCCAGGGTCTCGACCGCCGAGCGGATGGAGGTCAGCGGATTGCGGATCTCGTGGGCGACATCGGCGGCGAAGCGTTCGATGGCGTCCATGCGGGTGCTGAGGGTGTCGGTCATCTCCTCCAGGGACCGCGACAGGTCCCCGATCTCATCCTGCCGGCGAGCGAGGTCGGGCAACCTGATGGCCCGCGAGCGGTTCAGCCGCACACGGTCGGCTGCCTCGGCCAGCCGCAGCATCGGCCGGGCCACCAGGGCGTAGAGCAACACCGAGCTCAGCAGGGTGACGGCGATGGCGATCAGGGCGAACGGGATCAGGGCCCTGCGTTCGGCGGCGATGATTTCGTCCACGTCCCCGGCCTCAAGGGTCAGGACGCCCAGCACCGCCTTCACCCGCTGAATGGGGATGGAGACGCTGACCACCGTGTCGCCGTTCTCGGCGATCCGGGTGTTGCGCACCGATTCGCCGAGAATGGCTTCGCGCCATTCCTCGGCCAGGGCCTTGCGGGCCTTGTCGATGACCGCCGGATCGGCGTCGGCGTCCTGCAGGCGGAAGCTGGGGCCGGCCTCGCCCCGTTTGCGGGCGGGGGGCAGCACCTGCCACTCGACCCGGTCGTCGACGACATAGCTGTCGGCCAGCAGCCGGCCCTGGGTGTCGTACAGCCGCACCCGCTGGGAACGCGGCACGTGCAGCAGCTGCAGGATACGGGCGGCGCGGTCGGCCTGCAGGTAGGGGGTCGGTTCGCCCTGGGTCGCGGCCTCGGCCATGATCTGGCCGATCAGTTCGCCCTGCAGGCTGAGGCTGTCGAGCCGCGCCTCGACCAGTCCGCGGCGGATCTCGTTGAGCACCAGGGCTCCCGAGATCAGCACCGCCAGCCCGATCAGGTTCAGCCCAACGATCAGCCGCCCCAGCCGCGAGCCGCGCGACCAGAACCGCCAGCGCGAGACACGCCTTGGCGCATCCGGCTGGCGGGGTTCAGGCCTCACATCCGGCCGCGAGCCGTCAGGACTCGCGATAGCGGTAGCCGACGCCATACAGGGTCTCGATCGCGTCGAACTCGCTGTCCACCTGGCGGAACTTCTTGCGCATCCGCTTGATGTGGCTGTCGATGGTGCGGTCATCGACATACACCTGATCGTCGTAGGCGGCGTCCATCAGGTTGTCGCGGCTCTTCACGAAGCCGGGCCGCTGGGCGAGGGACTGCAGCAGCAGGAACTCGGTGACGGTCAGCCGCACCGGCCGGCCCTCCCACAGGCTCTCATGGCGCTCGGGATCCAGGGTCAGCTTGCCGCGCCGCATCATCTTGGCGCTGGCCGCCGCCTGCTGCTCGGCGCTGGCGCCGCTGTCCTCGGGGGCCGCTCGCCGGAGCACCGCCTTGACCCGTTCCAGCAACAGCCGCTGGCTGAACGGCTTGTGCATGTAGTCGTCGGCGCCGAGATTGAAGCCGAGGATTTCGTCGATCTCGTCGTCCTTGCTGGTCAGCATGATGACCGGCAGCTCCGAGGTCTGGCGCAGGCGGCGCAGCAGTTCCATGCCGTCCATGCGGGGCATCTTCACGTCGAGGATGGCCAGGTCCGGCGGATCGTTCTGCAGGGCCTCAAGGCCGCTCGCGCCGTCGTAATAGGCCTTCACGCTATGGCCGTGGCTCTCCAGCGCCAGGGAGACGGAAGCGACGATATTCTCGTCGTCGTCCACGAGGGTGATGTTCGCCATGATGTCCTTTGTCTTTCGGGCGCGTTGAATTGTGATGGAAACTAACGCCCGCTACGCACAGTGCAACGCATGGCGAGCGTCCATGGCCGCAATAGGCGCCGCAATAGGGCGAGAAGTCGGCGCAAGGTTTCGCTGAGGATACGCTAAACCGGACCTTAAGGCGTTGGCCGTCAGGATAAATCCGGAAAAGTGGGGACCCGGATGGACCGCGGCCAGATTCACTACGAACTCTACGTGCGCCGGAATCCGGGCTCCGGCTGGGTGCTCGACCTCGCCACCGAGGACCGCGCCCGCGCCGTCGAGACCGCCGAGGCGCTCCTGGAGATGGGCCATGCGGCCGCCGTCCGGGTGACCAAGGAGGTCCTCGATCCGGAAACCCGCGAGTTCCGCTCGGTCAGCATCCTCAACAAAGGCGCACCCGAGCGCGGCAAGGTCAGGAAGCCCGTCGAGCAGCGCGATCCGCTCTGCGTCAGTCCGCAGGACCTCTACACCCTGCATGCCCGGGAACGGATCGGCCGGCTGCTCGACAACTGGCTGCTGCGCCAGCGCGCCACCCCGTTCGAACTGCTGCACCGCGCCGATCTCGTCGAGAAGCTCGACGCCTCGGGGGTCGAGCTGCAGCATGCGGTCCAGAAGGTGGCGGTGCCGGAGGCCCAGGCCCGCGGCGTCGGCGTGCATGAGATCATCCGCAGCTTCCAGGCCCTGATCGAGCGGACCATCGCGCGGCTGATCAAGGACCAGCGGCGCGGCGCCTTCCCCGATTTTCGCAAGGAGTCCTTCGCCGCCGCCGTCGAGCGGCTGTGGAACGAGGCCGACCGCGGCTACCTGCTGGGGGCTGGCGTCGCCGGCTACCTGGCCGGCTCGGCGACCTGGGACGAGAAGATCGGCCGCCTGCTGGATCTCGCCGACAGGGCTCCGGCCGAGTCCGCCGCCCGGGCCGCCGCCCTGTCCGCCCTCGAGCAGCCCCTGGCGGAGATCGTCGGCGGCAAGGCCGGTCTCGGCGAGCTGCTCGGCGTCGACCTCGATCTGGGCGACACCCTGGCCGCCATCACCCGGCTGGCCGGCGCCCGCGCCGTCGAGGCGCTGATCCAGCTGGAGCCGAGCGTGGCCCGGGTGATGCCCACCCTGCCGCCGGCCGCGGCCCGTCTGGCCGAGTGGCTGGACGGCGGGCAGTTCGACAGCGTCCGCGCCGCCCTCGCTCAAAGGGTGCTGCGCGAACTGGTCGGGCCGCGGCGGCTGAAGCCCGGCGACCCCGAGGGCGAGATCGCCTGCCTGCGCGCCC
>SDZP01000321.1 GCA_004144935.1 Caulobacteraceae bacterium
GGGAACGTATGTAGCACAAAGGTGTGAGGGGAGGGGGAGATCGCGCATCGGCATTCCTCCTTGCGCCTGGGGCCGGACAGGTCGGCCCGGCGCCCCCTGTGACCGGGGCAGCGGCTCGCAAGCGATGATTTGCGCCAGGAGACTCCCTTCTCCCCTTGCGGGAGAAGGTGGCCCCGAAGGGGTCGGATGAGGGGTCGAAGACTCTCGCGGCGCGACACGGCGTGCCCCACGCACGTCGTGTCGCGCCGCGAGAGTCTTCGACCCCTCATCCGTCGGCTTCGCCGACACCTTCTCCCGCAAGGGGAGAAGGGAGCGTTGCGCGTCGGCGTGAGGCGGAACGGCGGTCCTGGTCAGCCGTTTCTCCGGCCAACGCAGGAGGTTCACCATGGCGCGGACGAGATCGCATAGCGGGACGGGGACGTTCGTGGGCTTCCTGCTGGGCGCGGTGGTCATCCTCGCGCTGTTGATCGGCTGGGCGGTGTGGTCGGGGATCACGCCGGATTTCGGCGGGCCGGTGTCGAACGTCGAGATCGAACTGCCCAGGGCCCCGAGGCCGCCGGCCCTGCCCAACCCAGAACCGCTGCCCGTGCCTAGTCCCGCCCGGCCCGGCTGAGGGCGAACACCCGGCAGGCGGAGGCCAGCGGCCGGTCGGCCCGGGCCTCGTCGATGCGCACGATCAACTGGGCGACGCTGACCCCCTCCGCCGCCGCCGCGGCGTCGAGCACGGCCCAGAACTCCGGCTCCAGCGCCAGGGAGGTGGCGTGTCCGGTCAGCGAGACGGAGCGTTTCTGCAGGCGCGGCAATCTGGCCCCCTTGTCATCTAATCACTGTTAACATAGAAACGGACGCATCCGCCGCCGAAACCTCTCTCCCCAGAGTTTCCGACCATGAACGCCTATACCCCCATCGTCGCCGCCCGGCGGCCGGAAGTCGAGTTCCGCAAGGGCGAGAGCCTGCGGCTGCAGCCGATCCGCGCCTTCAAGGCGGTGAGCCGGCTGATGGCCGACAAGGAGGACACGGCGGCCGTGTTCGACCTGATGCGGGCGCTGTCGGGCAAGTCGGTGTCGAAGGGCTATGCGCGGCTGATGTCGACCTCGGCCGGCGGGCGGATCGCCTATGAGCGGGACGAGCTGAACGACCGGCTGATGGACCGCGCCTGGCTGGAGAGCTTCGCGCCCGGCACGGTGGGGGCGGCCTACCTGGCGCACATGGACGAGCGCGGCTTCACCGCCGATGGCCTGAAGCAGATCAGCGAGGAGACGCTGGACAGCCAAGTCGAGGCGGCGCATCCGCTGACCTGGTACGGCCGGCGGCTGCGCGACGTGCACGACATCTGGCATGTGCTGAGCGGCTACCGCACCGATGCCCTGGGCGAGGCCTGCCTGGTGGCGTTCTCGTACCAGCAGACCCGCAGCCTGGGCTTCGGGGTCATCGCCTTCGCGGCCGGCAACAAGCTGGGCTCGACGAAGAACGGCCAGCCCTACAAGGCGGCGATCCGCGAGGCGCACCGCAACGGCAAGGCCTGCGCCTGGTTGCCGGCGGTGGACTATCCGCAGCTGTTCGCCGAGGACCTGGAGGCGGCGCGGGCGCGGCTGGGCATCCGGCCGGCGCGCATCTACCAGTCGATTCCGCCCGAACTGCGGGACGGGGTGTTCACGGCCCCGACGACGCACTGATCGTCCGTCGTCGAACTTCCCGCCGGACACGGCGTTAGGCCTCCCACAGGCGCGTCCTCGCGCCGCAAAGGGAGGCTTTCATGTCCATCAACCAGCCAACGGCGCACGAGCCGCATCCGCTTCACACCCTGATCTCCTGGCCGGCGGTGATCGCCGGCGCGGTGGTCGCCATCGCCGTCGGGGCGATGCTCAACCTGCTGGGCGTGGCGCTCGGCGCCGCCTCGATCAACCCCTATGACCTGACCCGCGGCGAGGCCGAGGCGTTCAGCGCCGGGGCCGGCGCCTGGGTGGCCATCGCCAACGCCCTGGCCCTGTTTGCCGGCGGCTTCGTCGCCAGCCGGGTCGCCAAGTACACCGACCATCACAAGGGCTACCTGCACGGGCTGGCGGTCTGGGCCGTGGCCTTCATCATCGCCCTGTTCCTGGCCGGCAGCAGCGCCGTGGGCGGGGTCAACTCGATGATCGCCGGCCTGTCGGACAATGGCCGCGAGGAAACCTACATCGCCGACCAGGCCGTGGGCCCGCTGGACGGCGAGCGGTCGGACGCCGCCGCCGCCGTTCCGCCCGCTGCCCAGCCCGAGGCCGAAGCCGCCGCCGACTCGACGGCGACGGTCGCCCTGTGGGCCTTCATCGCCATGCTGCTGGGCCTGTTCGCCGCGGCCTTCGGGGGCCGCTACGGCTCGCGCAAGCACGCCTGGGAGACCAAGGCGCATGTGACCGAGACGCCGGCGACGGTGGTCGGTTCGGACCCGCACCTGCACACGACGCCGCACGTCGCGCCGCATTCGACGACGCCGACGATCTGATCGGAAGGGCGGCGGCCGGAGCGATCCGGTCGCCGGACCCTTACCGGGCGTCCTGGCAGCTGATGCTGACCAGGCCGTCGCCCTCATCGACCACCCAGATCTGGCGCGGCGCGCCGGCGACCGCCCTGGGGTTGGTGACAATCCTCGACTCGAACTTCGTTTCGACGTCGAGCGGTCCGGCGCCGAGGGCCACGCGAATGGTTTCGGCGATGTCGGCCACCTTGCCCTGGACCCCGGTGTTGCGATGACGCTCCCCGTTCGGCGCGACGGTCGTGTAGATGAGCATCGGTTCCAGGCCATAGGCCGTCACCCCGGCCGGCGGCAGGTAGTGGACGAAGAGCGCTGCCGGCTTCTTCTCTCGCGCCACCTCGGGCAGGGGCGCCGCCGAACCGTCCCAGGCGATGCGGCATTCGATGAAGGCCTGGGATCTGGCGAGGTCGGGTTCGGCCGCGGATGCCGGCTGGGTGGCGATCAGGACGGGTAGAGCGAGGATGAGCGAGCGCAGGGTCATGGGACGATCATGCCCTGTCGAGCCGTCGAGTCCATGGTTCGAAAAGGGGGCGTTCGCTACCCCTCGAACCCCGCCGCGGCGAAGTCGACCATGCGGCGCTGCAGGGCCGGGATGTCGTCCTCGCGCGTCAGGCCTTCCGACAGCACATGCAGGCGGTCGATCTCCATGAAGCGGTTCTGGTGGATCATGCCGAGCACGAAGTGCAGCCGCCAGTAGACCTCTTCCGGGGCCAGGTCCGGCCGGGCCGCCAGCAGGGCGTCGCTGAAGCGGCGCAGGTGGGAGACGTCGGTCGACAGCACCTCCTTGATCTCGGCGGCGCCCTCGCTGCGGGCGCGGATCAGGAACTGCAGGGAGATGCGGCGGTCGTTGGCGGGATCGAGCCAGCGCAGGGGCGGGGCGATCAGGGCGGTGAGGATCTCGCGCACCGGCGGGCTGCCGCCATGGGCGTCGGTGACCTCGTGCAGCAGGCGGGCGCGCTCGCGGTTCAGCTCGGTGGTGCGGCGGCGGAAGATCTCGAACAGCAGGCTGTCCTTGGAGCCGAAGTGGTAGTTGACGCTGGCCAGGTTGACGCCGGCCTCGGCGGTGATGTCGCGCACCGAGACATTCTGGAAGCCGTTGAGGGCGAACAGGCGCTCGGCGGCGTTGAAAACCAGCTGCTTGGTGGCGGCTTCCGTCTCCGTCGCGGGTTCAGGCGCGCCATTTTCGATCTGACTCACGTGTCCCAGCCCTTCCCTTCCGGAAACGGAGCATTACGGGAGCGGGGCTTTTAAGCAAGGGCGATAAAACACCTGTTCCAAACAGCCGGTTGGGGGCTGGTGGAAGCGCCTTTAGAAAAACTGCCTAATGCCTATGGCCTTAGTAGGAATAATGACAGTCCCAGGTCGGACGCGACGCCAATGGGGGCCAACGCGATCCACCGGGGATCTCTGCCATGGCCGTTCGCAATCGTCTGTCGCGTAAACTTCTGCTGCTGACCGGCGCCGCCTGCCTGCTGGCCGGACCGGCCGCCTTCGCCGCCGAAGACGGCGCGTCGACGGCGAGCGCCGAGGCCGACAACACGGTCGACGGTCTGATCGTCACCGCCCGCCGCCGCGAGGAA
>SDZP01000322.1 GCA_004144935.1 Caulobacteraceae bacterium
CAACATGACCTTCCAGAAGCCCTTGCGGCCGAGGATGTGGCTGACCGGCCGGCGGCGAGACCGCTGGGCGATGTAGTCGTCGAAGGTCGCCTGCTGCTCGGCCGTCAGCTCGCGGTAGGGGTCGGTCAGGATGTCCATGCGGGTGGCGCCCGCGGCCGCTTCCAGCATCAGCCGGGCGTCGATGGACGGCTGGTCGACCCCGGCCGCCTTGAGGGTGGTCTGGGCGGTCTTCCAGGCGGTGACAAGGTTGGTCATTGCACTTCCAGCTGGTCCCCGACCGCGACGGCGCCGCTCTCGGTGACATGAAGATAGAGGCCGCAGAGGATGTGGCCATATTCACTGAACAGGCTGGCCGGCAGGTCGGTGTCCCGCTCCGCCGTGGCCGGATCTACGTCGATCGCCGCGCAGCGGACGATCGGCTTGAAGACGGTCGCCCTCGCCCCGCCCAGCGACAGCGCCCGGCCGCTCCAGTCGTTCTCGGCCCAGGCCGGCCAGCCCTCGACATAGAGGTTGGCGCGGAACCGCAGCGGATCCAGCGGCCGGCCGACCCGCTCCGCCAAGTCCCGCACGCTGGCCAGGTTGATCAGCGAGACGGAGCCCCTGGGATGATCCATGAACCGGTGGCCGCCCGGCGCCTGCAGCACCTTAAGCGGTCCGCTCGCCGCCTCGCCCAGCAGCGCGGTCAGCCAGTCCGCGAACGCCAGGCGGCCGGCCTCGTCCCGCAGGTCGCCGCTGAAATCCGGCCGGCCATCGGCCCGGGCGGTCAGCACGCCGGCAGCCTCGTCGTAGGCCGTGTGGGCGCGGGCCACCTCGGCCATCTTGGCCAGCACCGCGAACTGCATCTTGGAGACATGGGCCGGTGCGGCCGGATTGAAGTCGCTGGGCCCATCCTCAACGACGTACAGCCGGTCGCAGGGAAACGGCCCGCCGGCGACCAGCGCCGCCCGCGCCAGCGGCTCGGGGGTGAAGCCCTTGACCGGATGGCGATACAGGCTCTGGACGATGGCGCGCATGGCTTCCAGTGCCAAACGGTGGGCCGTCTCGCAACCCCCGGCCCGCTCCCGGGGTTAGGCCCTGCGGAGGCGCTGGATGGTCTGGTTCAAGGGCGGGGGTCGTAAACAACCCTCAAGGAAGATGGCGGGAACGCTGGGACGCGGCGCCTATGCGCTCGGCAAGGGGGCCGGCCGGGCGGTCGGCTGGACCGCGCGCCGCGACTGGCGGGCCATGCCGGGCCAGGCGGCTGGCTACGCCAAGTCCCGCCCGTACAATCTGCTCCCCTGGATCGCCCTGGTCGCCGCCGTCGGGCTCTGGCCGAAGGCCTCGGAGCCCAAGGCTTCGTCAAACCCTGCCGCTCCCGACCCCGCCGCCGACGGCAAGGTGCTGCCCGGCGCGTCCGACCCGCGCCAGATGGACAGCGCCGCCTTCGCCGCCGACCAGCCCGGCCGCGGCCGCGAGGCGGTGCGGCCCACGCACATTCCGCTGATGGGCTGGCGCGACATCGCCTGGCGGGTGGTCAGGGAAATCGGCATCGACAAGCTGCCCTCCGTGGCCGGCGGGGTGACGTTCTACGCCCTGCTGGCCATCTTCCCGGCCATCGGCGCCTTCGTCTCCCTCTACGGCCTGTTCGCCGACGTGGCGACCGTGCGCGATCAACTGAACGAGATGAGCGGCATTTTCCCGTCCAGCGTTGTGCAGATCATCGGCGACCAGATGCTGCGTATCGCCGGCCAGAACGACGGCAAGCTGACCTTCGCTTTTGTCATCAGCCTGCTGATCTCGGCCTGGAGCGCCAACGCCGGCATGAAGGCGTTGTTCGAGGGCCTCAACGTCGCCTACGACGAGACCGAAAGCCGGCCCTTCTTCCGCCAGACCTTGGTCAGCTACGCCTGCACCATCGGCGCCCTGCTGTTCCTGGCCACCTCGGCCGGCCTGCTGGTCGCCCTGCCCATCGTGCTGGAATTCCTGCGGCTCGACGCCCTGCTGCTGGTGTGGACCCCGCTGCGCTGGCTGGTCGTGCTGGCCATCACCACGCTTGCCTTCACCCTGCTCTACCGGATCGGCCCCTCGCGGGCGAAGGCGCGCTGGCGCTGGCTGACCTGGGGCGCCGCCCTGGCCTCGCTGCTGTGGCTTGGAGGCTCTCTGGGCTTTTCCTGGTACGTCGGCAACATGGCCAACTACGACGCCACCTACGGCCCGCTGGGGGCGGTGATCGGCTTCATGATGTGGGTCTGGTTCTCGGTGATGACCATCCTGATCGGCGCCGAACTGAACGCCGAGATCGAGCACCAGACGGCCAGGGACTCCACCACCGGCCCCCCGGCCCCGATGGGATCACGCGGCGCGGCGATGGCCGACACGGTCGGCGAAGCGCTGGACCTGAGCGAGACCATCGACGGCGGGGTGGCGCAGGTAAAGGGGGTCTGGGCGAAGTTCGTGAAGCGGAAGCGGTGACCTGAAAAAGCCCTCCCCCTCGATGGGGGAGGGTTGGGAGGGAGCTCGATAGGGTCAGGCCGCCCCTACCCCTCCTCCAGCGCCGACAGCCGCGCCGCCTGGTCCTCCGCGATCAGCGGCTTGATCACGTCGTCCAGCGCGTCCCCCGCCATGATGCGCTCCAGATTGTAGAGCGTCAGGTTGATCCGGTGGTCCGTCACCCGGCCCTGCGGGAAGTTGTAGGTGCGGATCCGCTCCGAGCGGTCCCCCGACCCGACCTGGCTCTTGCGCGCCTCCGAGCGGGCGTCGTCCAGCGCCGTGCGCTGCAGGTCGTACAGCCGGGCCTTCAGGTTCTTCATCGCCTTGCGGCGGTTCTCGTGCTGGCTTTTCTCGGAGCTCGTCACCACCACGCCCGTCGGGATGTGGGTGATCCGCACCGCCGAGTCGGTCTTGTTGACGTGCTGACCGCCGGCCCCGCTCGAGCGGTAGGTGTCGATGCGCAGGTCGCTCTCGTTGATCTCGATCTCGACGTCCTCGGCTTCCGGCAGCACCGCCACCGTCGCGGCCGAGGTGTGGATGCGGCCCTGGCTTTCGGTGGCCGGCACCCGCTGCACCCGGTGCACGCCGCTCTCGAACTTCATCCGGCCGAACACCCCGTCGCCGGTCACCGAGGCGATGATCTCCTTGTAGCCGCCCATCTCGCCCTCGGAGATGCTGTCGACCTCGACCTTCCAGCCCTGCAGCTGGGCGTAGCGGGCATACATGCGGAACAGGTCGCCGGCGAACAGCGCCGCCTCGTCGCCGCCGGTGCCGGCGCGGATTTCCAGGATGGCGCTGGCGTTCTCGTCCTTGTCCTTGGGGGCCAGCATCAGGGCCAGCTCCCGCTCCATCTCCGGCAGCCGGTTCTGCAGCCGCTCCAGCTCGTCGCGGGCCAGTTCGGAGATGTCGGGATCGGGATCGGCCGCCATGACCTCCAGCTCCGGCATCTCGGCGCGCAGCTTCTCCAGCCCGGCGACCGCGTCGGCCACCGGCTTGATCTCGGCATGCTCCTTGGACAGCCGGACGATCTCGGGTCCTTCCGTGGCCGCGCCCATCCGCGCTTCCACCTCGCGGAAGCGGTCGAGCACCTGATCGAGACGGGCTTGGGGCAGACGCAAGTGGAATGAACTCCGGAAGCTTGAAGCGGCGGCATCCTCTACGCTTCCCGCTCGCCGGGCGCCACTCCCGGGCTTTGACCTCTTGCCAAAACCGCCCCCGTGAGGTTCGTTAACCATGGTTATCGGGGGTTCGGGCATGTGTGGGGTGAACACCATGGAACGCGGGGGTTTGGGCTCGTGAGCAAGGCGCCGCGCTGCTCGCTGGACAGCCGCTATGAGCGCGAGGCCGGCGGCCAAGACGCCCTGGCGCAGGCCGACGCCCCTGCGCATCCCGCCGCGCCGGTTCCCTATGTCAGCCCGCAGGCGGTCTCGGTCGGGGTCCCCGGCTCGCCCAGCCAGGTCTTCACCACCCCCATCTCCAGCGTCACCGGGGCCGGGGCCAATGTCTTCGCCGGGGCGGTGACCAGCGTGCCGATGACCGTTCCGGTCACCACGCCGGTCATGGTCCAGCAGCCGGTGATCGGCCTGCCGATGGGCGGCGTCACGGTGATC
>SDZP01000032.1 GCA_004144935.1 Caulobacteraceae bacterium
CTTTCAGACCCCCCCGACCCGCTCATCCCGGCGAATGCCGGGACCCATTTCGTAAAGCTCGATGTCCGGCAATCAGGCGCCCAGAATCTGTCCGGAGACAGGCCTTGATGGGCCAGCGCCCTATGAAATGGGTCCCGGCATTCGCCGGGATGAGCGGAAGAAGGTGCAACAGCCCTAACGCTGAACGGGCGCGAGATCCGACCGCACCCCGCCGTCCGCCGCGACGTAGCTGGCCGTGCCGCAGCCGGAGAGGGCGGCGGCAAGCAGGACGGCGGCGCAGGCGGCGGCGTGGAGCGGGAGCTTGCGCATGGGTTGGTGTCCTTGATGGCGGGGTACGTTGGTCATTGGGTCAGGGCGAAGTCGACCCGCACGCTGACTTCGCGGGTGCTGACCCCGGCCTGCACGGGCGGGGCCGGGGCGGCGACGCGGGCCTGGTTCATGACCATGTCGCCGTTCATCTCATAGGGCATCGGCGCACCCAAGCCGCCGCCGTCGCGGATGGCCAGCACCCGGCCGACCTTCAGGCCGGCGGCGCCGGCATAGGCGTCGGCCCGGGCGCGGGCCGCCTTGAAGGCGGCGGCGTAGGCGGCGTTGTCGCCCTTTTCGGGATCGGAGATGCGCAGGTCGGGACCGGCGACGACATTGCCGCCCGCCTGGGTGACGGCGGCGACCGCCTCGCCGGCGCGGGCCATGTCGCGGATCCGCACCTCGACCAGGTTCTCGGCCCGGAACTGGCCGCGTTGCGGACCCCAGTCGATTCGCTGGATTGAGAGGTTGCGGGTCTGCAGGTCGTCGGCCTTGACGCCCAGGGGCCCGAGCGCCTCGGTCAGCCGCTGCATGACCTTGGCGTTGGCCTCGCTGGCGGCGGCGGCGGTGGCGGCGGTGTTGTTGACGCCGACGGTGATGCGGGCCTGGTCGGGCCGGGTTTCGGTGCGGCCGCTGGCCGCCACCTGCAGCAGGACCTCGCCGTCCTTGAGCCGGGGCCCGGCCCCCGGGTCGGCGCAGGCGGCCAGGGCCAGCAGGGGAATGAGGTAGAGTGCGCGCATGGAAACCTCCGTTACGCGCAGAGCCGCACGCAATTGCGGCGAAAGCACGAAATGGGGGTCTTGGCCGGTCTTGGCGACGCATCCTACATACGGCCCATGCCCGCCCCCTTCGCCGTGATCTTCGACCGCGACGGCGTCCTCAACGAGGACTACGGCTATGCCTTCGAGCCGGCCAAGCTGGTGTGGATTCCGGGCGCCAGGGCGGCGATCAAGCGGGTCAACGCCGCCGGCGGCCGGGTGATGGTGGCCACCAACCAGTCGGGAATCGGCCGGGGCTACTACAGCGAAGCGCAGATGCACGGCTTTCATGCCGAGATGGAGCGGCAGCTGGCGGCCGACGGGGCCCATATCGACCGCATCTACTTCTGCCCCTTCCACGAGGAGGCGGCCGAGGCGCGCTATCGCCAGGCCAATCATCCCGACCGCAAGCCCAACCCCGGCATGCTGCTGCGGGCGCTGGGCGACTTCGGCATCGATCCGGCCCGGGCGCTGATGATCGGCGACAAGCCGGCCGACATGCAGGCAGCCGGGGCGGCGGGGATCGACGGCTACCTGTATGAGGAAGGCGACCTGGAGGACTTCCTGCTGGACGCCGCCTCGCGCACGGGTTTGCCGCTGTAACGCAAGCCTTGTGCTTCCTTCATGCGCGTTCGCGCGTTACGCAGGGACAATCTCGCCCCTTCGGGCGCTCATCGGATAGCCTTATGACGCAACTCCCCGCCGCCTCGCACTCGGCGCTCGACCTGATCGGCATGACGCCGATGGTCGAGGTGACCCGGATCGACACCGGCCTCTGCCGCCTGTTCCTGAAGCTGGAAAACCAGAATCCCGGCGGTTCGATCAAGGACCGCATCGCCCGCTCGATGATCGAGGCGGCGGAGAAGGACGGGACGCTGAAGCCCGGCGGGGTGATCATCGAGGCGACGGCCGGCAACACGGGGCTGGGCCTGGCGCAGGTGGCGACCCTGAAGGGCTATAGGCTGATCCTCATCGTGCCGGACAAGATGGCGCGGGAGAAGATCCTGCACCTGCGGGCCATGGGGGTGGACGTGCGCATCACCCGCTCGGACGTCGGCAAGGGCCACCCGGAATACTACCAGGACATGGCCCAGACGATCGCCCAGGGCCTGCCCGGATCGCTGTACGTCAACCAGTTCGAGAACCCGGCCAATCCGCTGGCCCATGAAACGACCACCGGTCCCGAAATCCTCAGCCAGATGGACGGCGACCTCGACGCCATGGTGGTCGGGGTCGGCTCGGGCGGCACCCTGACCGGGCTTGGCCGCTATTTCCAGAAGCACAGCCCGAAGACGAAGATGATCCTGGCCGACCCGGTCGGCTCGATCCTCTACGACTACGTCAACACCGGAACCTACGGCGAGGCCGGCAGCTGGATCGTCGAGGGCATCGGCGAGGACTTCATCCCGGTCAACGCCCAGATGGACCTGGTGTCGAAGGCCTATGCGATCAGCGACCGCGAGAGCGTCGAGACGGCCCGCGACCTCTTGCAGACCGAGGGCATCCTGGCCGGCTCGTCGTCGGGCACCCTGCTGGCGGCGGCGCTGAAATACTGCCGCGAGCAGACGCAGCCCCAGCGGGTGGTGACGCTGGTCTGCGACACCGGCGCCAAGTACCTGACCAAGATGTTCAACGACCTGTGGGTCAGCGCCCACGGCTTCGAGGACCGCCAGGCGCGGGGCGACATCAGCGACCTGATCGCCAAGCGCTACAGCGACGGCGGGGTGATCACCATCGGGCCCGACGACACCCTGCTGACCGCCTACAACCGCATGCGCAGCGCCGACATCAGCCAGCTGCCGGTGGTCGATCACGGCAGGCTGGTCGGCATCCTCGACGAGAGCGACGTCTTGAGCGCCGTGGCGCGGGCCCATGACGGCGAGGGCTTCGCCAGCAAGGTCGGCGGGGCGATGACCCGCAATGTGAAGACCCTGGAATCCCACCAGCCGATGTCGGCCCTGACCGAGGTGTTCGAGCGGGACGAGGTGGCGGTGGTCATGGACGGCGACGAGCTGATGGGCCTGATCACCCGGGTCGACCTGATCAACCACCTGCGCCGGACAGCTTGAGAGCTCCCTTCCCCCTCGAGGGGGGAAGGGTTGGGGATGGGGGTGTTCGCGCTTACGTGTCGGGTTGACCCGGACGGGGCGCGGCGCCCATCAGAGCCCCACTGGACACAACGGGGATACACCCCCACCCAACCCTCCCCCCTTGAGGGGGAGGGCTTTTGATCGAGGCCTCCATGACAACCGACGGCAAGAACCGCCTGGCCTTCGCCACCCGCACCATCCACGCCGGCCAGAGCCCCGACCCGACGACGGGCGCGGTGATGCCGCCGATCTACGCCACCAGCACCTACGCCCAGGAGAGCCCGGGGGTGCACAAGGGCTATGAATACGCCCGCAGCCAGAACCCGACCCGCTTCGCCTTCGAGCGCTGCATCGCCGACCTGGAAAGCGGCACGGCGGCCTTCGCCTTCGCCTCGGGCCTGGCCTGCGGGGCGACGGTGATGGAGATGCTGGACACCGGCTCGCACGTCATCGCCACCGACGACATCTACGGCGGCAGCTACCGGCTGTTCGAGCGGGTCAAGAAGCGCTCGGCGGGGCTGGACTTCAGCTTCATCGACCTGACCGACCTGGCGGCCATCGAGGCCGCCATCCGGCCCGAGACGAAGATGATCTGGGTGGAGACGCCGACCAATCCGACCCTGCGGCTGGTCGACCTGGAGGCGGTGGCGGCGATCGGCAAGAAGCACGGCCTGATCACCGTCGCCGACAACACCTTCGCCAGCCCCTACATCCAGCGGCCGCTGGAACTGGGCTTCGACATCGTCACCCATTCGACGACCAAGTACCTGAACGGCCATTCCGACATGATCGGCGGCGTCGCCATCGTCGGCGACAACGCCGGGATCGCCGCCGAGCTGAAGTTCCTGCAGAACGCGGTCGGGGCCATCAGCGGGCCGTTCGACAGCTTCCTGGCCTTGCGGGGCCTCAAGACCCTCGCCCTGCGCATGCAGCGTCACTGCGAGAGCGGGCTGAGGATCGCGACCTGGCTGGAAAGCCATCCGGCGGTGTCGAAGGTCATCTATCCGGGACTGGCGTCACATCCGCAGCATGACCTGGCGAGGAAGCAGATGACCGGCGGCTTTGGCGGCATCATCTCGGTCGAGATCCAGGGCGGCCTGGCCGCCAGCCGCAAGGTGCTGGAGCGGACCCAGCTGTTCACCCTGGCGGAATCGCTGGGCGGGGTCGAAAGCCTGATCGAGCATCCGGCCATCATGACCCATGCCTCGATCCCGCCCGAGCAACGGGCGGCGCTGGGCATCACCGACGGGCTTATTCGGCTTTCGGTCGGGATCGAAGATTGCGAAGACCTGATTTCCGACCTTGAGCAGGCCTTGGCGGACTAGGTTTCGGCAGGGCGGGCGGCGGCAGCGGCGCCTGCCCCGCCGCCAGCATGCGGGCGGCCAGCAGCAGGTCGGCCATCACCGCGGCATGGTCGTGCGGCATCGTCCAGACCCGCACCGCGCCCTCGACCCAGGCCTCGGCCATGCTGGTGATCTCCACCACCGGCTCGGCGTCGGTCATGATGCGGGGGTCGGCGGCGGCGCGGGTCTTGAGGGCGGCGATATAGGCGGCCAGGTCGACGCTGATCGGGATGCGGAAGACGGCGTCGACGCGGCGGCGCTCATGGAAGCTCTTGTTGACGATGACGTCCCCGAACACCTTGCTGTTGGGGATGACGACCTTGAGGTTGTCGGCCGTGGTCAGCTCGGTGGTGAACAGGTCCAGCGCCCGCACCGTGCCGATGCGCCCCGCGGTCTCGATGACGTCGCCGACGCGATAGGGCCGCAGGGCCAGGATCATCACCCCGGCCGCGACATTGCTCAGCGCCCCCTGCAGGGCCAGGCCCACCGCCAGCGAGGCGGCGCCCAGCACGGCGAGGATGGAGGTGGTCTTGACCCCCAGCTGCTGCAGCACCGCCACCAGGCCGACGATGATGACGATGTAGCGCACCGCCGAGCCGATGAAGGTCTGCAGGGTGGCGTCGGGCGGCGACTGCCGCGTCATCCGCCCCATGGCGCCCTTGGCGAAGGTCGACAGCCAGCGTGAGGCCCAGAGGGTGACCAGCAGGATGAGGGCGGCGACCGCCAGGTCGATGGCGATCTGGGTGCCGCGGTGCACCAGGTCGGCGGCCACCACCTCTTCGGCGCTGACCTTCGGAAGCAGGCGCGGGATGTCGGCGAGATTGAAGCTGCTCATGGGTTTTTCTAGCGCGAATCGTTGGACTTTTTAGCCCCCAAGTTCCGCTCATCCCGGCGAATGCCGGGACCCATTTCGTAGGGCTCGGTTCAACATCTGGGGCGCAAAGCGATGCCGGCCCGGTGTTCACCGGCAATGCGCGGCGCTCTATGAAATGGGTCCCGGCATTCGCCGGGAGGAGCGGATCAATCTACTCGTCCGCCGGTCCCGACTGCTCGGCGGTGGCGGTTTCGTCCGGACCGCCCGGATCGTCGAGGGCGGCGGTCTTGCGGCTGACGGTGCGGCGGCGCTTGGGCGGCTTTTCCAGCCCGACCTGGTGCGGGTAGGGGATACTGATCCCGGCGTCGTCGAAGGCCTCCTTGATGGCCTTGTGCAGGTCGTAGTGGACGTTCCAGTAGTCGGCCTGCTTGGCCCAGGTGCGCAGGGTCAGGGTCACCGAGGAGTCGGCATAGCCGGTGCAGCGGGCCCAGGGTTCCGGATCGTGCAGCACGCGCGGATCGGCGTTCGCGACGCCGAGCATGATCTCCAGCGCCTCGCCGATATCGTCGTCGTAGTCGATGCCGACCACCACCTCCGAACGCCGCGTCCGGGGGGCCGAGTAGTTGGTGATCATCTCGCCGAACACCTTGCCGTTGGGCATGATCACCTTCAGCCCGTCGAGGGTGACCAGCTCGGTGGTGAACAGGTCCAGCGCCTTGACCTTGCCCTTCTGGCCATTGACCTCGACCAGTTCCCCGGCCCGGTAGGGGCGCAGGATCAGCAGCATGACGCCGGCGGCGACATTGCTCAGCGCCCCCTGCATGGCCAGGCCGACCGCCAGCGAGGCGGCGCCCAGCACCGCCAGGATCGAGGTGGTCTTGATGCCCAGCTGCTGCAGCACGGCGATCAGGCCGATGATAATGATGACATAGCGGACGATGGAACTGACGAAGGCCTGCAGGGCCACATCGCCGTGATTCTTGGCCTGGATCCTGGCCATGGCGTTATGCGCCGCCTTCGAGGCCCACTTGGCGATCCAGAAGGTGAAGGCCAGGATCGCGATGGCGACGATCAGGCTCAGGCCCAGCTGCGCCCCCTTGTCGAGCAGGGAGGCGGTGGCCAGTTCGCCGGCCTGGGTCTGCACTTTGGGAAGGACGTTGGGGATTTTGCTCGGGTCGATAACGGCCATAAGGTTCCGGTCGTTGTTACGCTCCCCGCTGCCTAACGGGCCGATGGGAGTGGCGTTCCCGGAACGATGCGGGGAAACATCCGGTTACAGCCTTTGTCTCGTACTCTTCCCCTCACAGGCGTAAGGGCCCGCCCCATGAGCATCGCCTTCATCGACCTCGCCGCGCAGCAGCGCCGGATCCGCGACCGCATCGACGCCGGCATCGCCCGCGTCCTCGACCACGGCGCCTATGTGATGGGCCCGGAAGTGCGCCAGTTCGAGGCCGAGCTGGCCGCCTTCGGCCAGGCCCCGCTGGCCCTCAGCTGCGCCAACGGCACCGACGCCATCGCCCTGCCGCTGATGGCCTGGGGCGTCGGCGAGGGCGACGCGGTCTTCTGCCCGAGCTTCACCTTCGCCGCGACGCCGGAGGTGGTGCCGTGGACCAACGCCACCCCGGTGTTCGTCGATGTGCTGCCGGATACCTACAACATGGACCCGGCCCACCTCGAGGCGGCGATCCAGGCGACCAAGGCCGAGGGCCGGCTGCGCCCCGCCGTGGTCATCGCCGTCGACCTGTTCGGCCAGCCGGCCGACTATCCGGCGATCCGCGCCGTCTGCGACCGCCATGGCCTCAAACTGATCAGCGACAGCGCCCAGGGTTTCGGCTGCACCCTGAACGGTCATCATCCCATCCACTGGGCCGACGTCGCCACCACCAGCTTCTTCCCGGCCAAGCCGCTCGGCTGCTACGGCGACGGCGGGGCGGTGATCGTCAAGGACCAGGAGCTCTGGGACCTGATGGACAGCTACCGCGTCCACGGCAAGGCGGTCGCGCCCGACCTGATCGGCCGCACCTTCGAGCACGAGACCAAATACCTCAACACCCGCATCGGCATGAACAGCCGGCTGGACAGCATCCAGGCCGCCATCCTGATCGAGAAGCTGGCCATCTTCCCGGACGAGATCGAGCTGCGCCAGGTCGTGGCCGACCGCTACGCCAAAGGACTGGCCGGATCGGTGACGGCGACCCCGAAGGTCATCGACGGCGGCGTCTCGGTCTGGGCCCAGTACGTCATCGAACACGCCAACCGCGACGGCCTCGCCGCCCACCTGAAGACGCAAGGCGTGCCGACCGCCGTCTACTACCCGGTGCCGATGCATGTGCAGGCCCCCTACGCCCACTTCCCGCAAGGCCCCGGCGGCCTGCCGGTGACCGAGGCCCTGGCCGAGACGGTGCTGGCCTTGCCGATGCACCCCTACATGGACGAGGCCGTCCAGCGGCAGATCATCGACGCGGTGAAGGGCTTCAACGGCTGACGGTCAGATATCGGCCAAGGCCTCGGACAGGGCTTGGCCAACCGCCGTGGCATGCTGCTGCAGCACCGGGTTGTCGATGGACATCATTGAGGCCGCCGGATCGATGGCCGCGACCTCGACCCCGGCGTCTGTCTGCTGAACGATCACGTTGCATGGCAGCATGACCCCGACGTGTGGCTCCAGCTTCAGGGCCTCGTGGGCCATGGTCGGATTGCAGGCTCCGAGGATGCGGTAAGGCCGGAAGTCCTGGCCGATCTTGGTCTTCAAGGTGGCCTGGACATCGATGTCGGTCAGCACCCCGAAGCCGTGCTTCTGCAGGGCCGCGCGGGTCCGCTCGATCACCGTCTCGAAGGAGTCCTGGAAGGTGCGGGCGTTGTAGTAGGTCATGGCAATTTCCTTTGCGGTGTCGCCGGATGCGAACGAACAGGCTCTAAATCGCGTTGACTGGCAGCTTGAGGAACACACGGCCCTTGCGGGACGCCTCGGGCAAGCCGCCGGCGCGGATATTCACCTGCAGCGAGGGCAGGATAAGGGTGGGCGCGGCAAGGGTGGCGTCGCGGGCCTGACGCATGGCCACGAACTCTTCCTCACCAATCCCGTCGTGGACGTGCCGGTTTCCGGCCCTTTCCTCGGCGACCGTCGTCTCCCAGGCGTAGGCGTTGCGTCCTTCAGGTAGATAGTCGTGACCCACGAAGAGGCGCGTCTCGGGCGGCAGGTCGAGAATTCTGTGGATCGAGCGGTACAGGCTCGCCGCATCGCCGCCGGGGAAGTCGGCCCGGGCGGTGCCGTAGTCCGGCATGAACAGGGTGTCGCCGACGAAGGCGGCGTCGGCGATCCGATAGGTCACACAGGCCGGCGTATGGCCCGGCGTATGCAGCACATCGATGGTCAGCTCGCCCAGCGGCAGGCTCTCGCCCTCCTCGATCAGGATATCGAAGAAGCTTTCGCCCTCGGCGACGTCGTCGGCCTCGAAGAGGTCGCCAAACGCCTTCTGGACCTGGACGATGCTGGCCCCGATGACGATCTTCGCCCCCGTCTCGCAGCGGATGTGATCGGCCGCCGACAGGTGGTCGGCGTGGGCGTGGGTTTCCAGCACATAGAGAAGATCGAGGTTCTGCTCGCGGATCGCCGCCAAGACCGCCTGCGCCGAAACGGTGGACAGCCTGGCGGCCTTGGGTTCGAAGTCCAGCACCGGGTCAATGACCGCCGCCTTGCGGGTGGCCGGATCATGGACCAGGTAGGTGACGGTGTTGGTCGCGGTATCGAAGAAGGATTGAATGACGGGCGCCATGGCGGCCTCCGGTGAAACACAATGAGATCTATATATTAGGTCTTGCTAAATTAGCAATCACTCATATGTTGGGACCATGTTCGATCTCGCGAACTTTGACATCACCCGGTTCGAGGCCAGCGCCACGGAGGCTGCAAAGCTTCTGAAGGCGCTCGGCAACGAGCGGCGTCTGATGATCCTGTGCCAGCTGACCGACGGCGAGCGCTCGGTGGGGGACCTGCAATCCCTTGTCGGCCTCTCGCAATCGGCCCTCTCGCAGCACCTGGCGGTGCTGCGGGAGGAGGCCATCGTGGCCACCCGCCGCGAGGGCCAGACCATCTGGTACCGGATCGACGATCCCGCCGCGATCCGGGTGGTGGCGACGCTCGCCGAGATCTTCTGTCCCCCGGATATGAGGATCCCTCCCGATGACCGCCCGCCCGCTGCCGATTGAAGCCGCCGACCTCGCCAAGCGCCTGACTTCCGGCCGCGCCACCCTCGTCGACATCCGCGAAGCTGACGAGTTCGCCCGCGCCCATGTAAAGGGGGCTTTGAGCCGTCCGTTGTCGGACTTCGAAGCCTCACACCTGACCATCGAGCCCGACCGGCATGTGGTCTTCACCTGCCGCACCGGCATGCGCACCGGCGCCAACTACGACCGGCTCGCGGCGCGCGTCGATGGCCAGGCCTATGTGCTGAACGGCGGACTGGATGCCTGGCGCGCCGCCGGCCTGCCGGTGACCGAGAACCGCCGGGCGCCACTGGAGATGATGCGACAGGTGCAGATCGCCGCCGGGGGCCTGGCCCTGACCGGCGCGGTGCTCGGCTTCTTGGTCGATCCGCTCTGGCATCTGCTGTCCGGCGCCATCGGCGGGGGCCTGCTGCTCGCGGGGGTCAGCGGCTTCTGCGGTATGGCCAATCTGCTGACCCTGGCGCCCTGGAACCGCAAGGCGGCCTGACGCCATGACCCTGACCCTGACGACCATCCTGGCCGCCCTCGCCAGCGGGGCGGTGGTCGGCCTCCTGCTGTCGGTGTTCGGCGGCGGCGGCTCGGTGCTGGCCACCCCCCTGCTGCTCTATGCGGTAGGGGTCGACGATGCGCACCTGGCCATCGGCACCTCGGCGGCGGCGGTGGCCGTTAATGCCCTCGGCGGACTGGCTGCTCAGGCCAGGGCCGGCCGGGTGAAATGGCCCTGCGCCCTGGTGTTCGGCGGCTCCGGCCTTGCCGGCTCGCTGGTCGGCTCGACCTTGGCCAAGGGGATGGACGGCCGTTCGCTGATGATCTGGTTCGCCGTCGCCATGGCCGCCGTCGCCCTCTCCATGATGCTGCCCAGGAAGAACGAAGGCAATCCCGCCGTCCACCTGACCGCCGGGCTGACGCTGAGGCTGGCCCCTGTCGGCGCCTTGACCGGCCTCGCCGCCGGCTTCTTCGGCATCGGCGGAGGCTTCCTCATCGCGCCCGGCTTGATGGCCGCCACCGGCATGACCCTCGCCAATGCCGCCGCCTCGTCCCTGGTCTCGGTCAGCCTGTTCGGGGCCGCCACCAGCGCCAACTATGCCGCCTCCGGCTGGGTCGACTGGCCGCTGTTTGGTCTGCTGGTCGCCGGCGGCGCGGTGGGCACCGTCGTCGGCGTGCCGCTGGCCCGCCGCCTGGCCAACCGGGCCACGATGGCGAGACGCCTGTTCGCTGGGATGATCCTGCTGGCCGCCGCCTATGTCGCGTTCCGCTCACTGACCTAGTCGCGATCGGGCGCCCCCAGGGGGAAGAACGGCCGGAAGTACCGCGCCTCCTCCACGCACCTCGCAAAGGACGGCCGCTTCAGCAGGCGTTGGCGGTAGGCCCGCAGAACCGGCCACGCATCGGTGATCTCGAGCACCCAGTCGGCATAGAACAGTGACGTCGAGGCGGCCGCGTCGGCCAGGCTGTAGCTCTCGCCGCAGGCCCAGGTCTTCCCCGCCAGCGCCCCTTCCAGCCAGCCATAGGCCTTGCGCAGTCGCTCATGGGCCAGGGCCAGTCCGTCCTCCGCCGTCATCGGGATGCGGCCAAGCTTGCTGGCCACCGCCACCTGCTGGGCGTCCATTACATGCAGGTCGAAGAAGCGATCCATGAATCGCACGTCCAGCGCCGCCATCGGATCGTCCGGGATCAGCCGCACGGGCCCGGGATGCTTCAGCTGCAGGTATTCGATGATGATGCTGGTCTCGACCAGGCTGCGGTCGCCGTCGACCAGCACCGGGAACAGCGCCATCGGCCATCGCTCCAGCCAGGCGCCGATGTTGTCTGGATGCTCGGGTCCGATCTCCCGAAACTCGAACGGCGTCTCGTTCTCGTAGAGGGCGATCAGCGCCTTCTGGGTGTAGGACGAGAAGGGGTGGCCGTAGAGGACGAGCATCGCGGGATCTCCGTTTGGCCCACCCTAATCCAGCATTCGCTCCAGTGTCGCAAGGTCGTCGGCCTCGCGGGCCGGCTTGTCCCAGCGGATGCGGCTGATGCGCGGAAAGCGCATGGCCACCCCGCTCTTGTGGCGGCTGGAGCGCTGCAGACCCTCGAACGCCACCTCCAGCACCAGGCCGAAATCCAGGCCCGCCTTCACCGACCGCACCGGCCCGAAGCGGTCGATGGTGTTGTCGCGGACGAACTTGTCGAGCTGCTTCAGCTCCTCGTCGGTGAAGCCGAAATAGGCCTTGCCGACGGGGGTGAGGGCGCGGGCGCCCGTCTCGTCCTCGCGCCAGACGCCGAAGGTGTAGTCGCTGTAGAAGCTGGACCGCTTGCCGTGGCCGCGCTGGGCGTACATCAGCACCGCGTCGATCAGATGCGGATCGCGCTTCCACTTGAACCAGGGCCCCCTCGGCCGGCCGGCCTCGTAGAGGCTGTCCCAGCGCTTGAGCATCAGGCCTTCGGAGAGGGCCGCGTCCCCCTCCGGCGGATCGGCCCGCAGCTTCGCCAGTTCGTCCCAGCTTTCGAACGGCTGCATGGGCGAAAGATCGATGCGCGGCGAGGCGGCCTGGGCGACGAAGGCCTCCAGCCGTTTGCGACGATCGGCGAAACTCAGGTCCCGCAGGTCCGTCTCGCCCTCCAGCAGCAGGTCGTAGGCGCGGATCGCGGCCGGATAGGCGACCATGGTCTTGGCGTCGACGGCCTTGCGGTTCAGCCGCTGCTGCAGGTCGCCGAAACTGGCCAGGGCGCCGTCGCGGATGACCAGCAGCTCGCCGTCGATGGCGCCCTCGAAGGTCATGTGCTCCAAGACGTCCGGGAAGGTATGGCTGATGTCGTCGCCGGTGCGGGTGTAGAGCCGCCGCTCTCCCCGCTCGCTGACGGCTTGTATGCGGATGCCGTCCCACTTCCATTCGGCGGCGTAGTCGGCCGGATTCAGCTTGGGGAAGTCCGTATCCTCGTCGATCGGATGGGCCAGCATCACCGAGCGGAAGCGGCCCGGGTTATCGGCGCTGGGCGCCTCGGAGCGGCCCTCCAGCCAGGCGAACAGATCCTCGTAGGGCGCGTCCATCGCATGCCAGACCTCCTCGATCTGGGCGACGCCGATGGCCTGGCCGTTGAGGGCGGCGAGGTCGGCGCAGGCCTGCTTGGCCAGCCGCGCCGAGAAGCCGACCCGCAGGCCGCCGGTCAGCAGCTTCAAGAGCGCCCAGCGTCCGTCGGGCTCCAGGGCGTCGAGCCAGCGCTCGATCATCGGCTGCACCTCGCCCCGCTTGGCGGTGCGCAGGGCCTCGACCACTTCCGAAAGCTCCGGCTCGCGGTTGGCGCCCCGCTCGGCCGGCCAGACCAGGGCCACGGTCTCGGCGAGGTCGCCGACGTAGTCGTGGCTCCAGCGGAACAGCATCGGGTCCATCCGCGCCTCGACCGCCTTGCGGATGGCCCCCGGCTTGGCGGCCGAGAAGCTGAGGTCGCCGGTCAGCGAGGCCAGGGCCCAGCCGCGGTCGGGGTCCGGCTGGCTGCCGAGAAAGTCGCGCACCAGCACCAGCTTGGCGTTGCGCGAAGCGGTGAGGCTGAGCCGGTCGAGAAGGCGGGCGAAGGCGCGCATGGAAGGGGAATGTAGCGCGGGCGCGGAGGTTCACTACCCACACCGATCAATCCAACACTCCGGCTTATCCCTCCCCCCTACCGATTATCCCGACGGAAGTCGGGACCCAGCACCTGCCAGCGGGCGAGGCCCCGCACTGATCTGCGCTCGCCCTCCACGGCCCACCAACTGGCGCCCGACTTTCGTCGGGGTGATCGGCGTGGAGGCAGGCCTTGCGCGCATCCCTCGAAGACTTCAGCCTGACCGCGGGGAGAAAACACCATGCGCTTCTGGACCATCGTCTTCGGCCTCGCGGCCGCCTTCAACCTGGTGGTCGGCCTGCCGCTGCTGTTCGCGCCCGCCGCCTTTTACGCCGCCATCGGCCAGCCGCCGCCGCCCGACATCCTGTCCTCGCAGATGGTCGGCCTGCTGGTGGCGGTCTTCGGGGTCGGCTACGTCATGGTCGCCCGGGCGCCGGCCCGCAACCGCAACATCCTGTGGCTCGGCGTGCTGGGTAAGACACCGCTGCCGCTGATCACCTGGCTCAGCATCCAGGCCGGGCGCACGCCGATGGACGGCCTCTGGCTGACCCTCGTCGACCTCGTCTTCGTCGCCCTGTTCCTCACCTATCTGCTGCGCCATCCCAAGTCCGCATGACCGGGAAGTCCGCCGTCCAGTCCCAGGGCGCCTGCGTCTGCGGCGCCGTCCGGTTCGAGATCGATGTTCCCGCCGTCTGGGCCTGGCACGACCATGGCGAGGCCAGCCGGCGGGCCCAGGGCTGCGCCTACGCCACCTATGTCGGGACCTGGAAGAGCCGGTTCCGCTGGCTGCAGGGCGAGGACGAGCTCAGCCGCTACGAGGACGAAGCCAACCGGACGACCCGCAGCTTCTGCCGCCGCTGCGGCACGCCGGTCGCCTACGAAAAGGCCCGCTCGCCGCGCTTCATCAACATCCCCCGCAGCCTGTTTCCCGAGCGCACCGGCCGCGAGCCCCGCTACCACATGAACCTCGCCGAACGCGCCGACTGGACCTACTGGGGCGAGCCGCTGGGGCCGCTGAAGGGTTATCCGGGCGTGATGCGCGAGCGGCCGAGGAAGACGCGGCTCGATCCGGTGCGCGATTGACCGCCGGTTAATCCGGCCGTGCGCACTGTGGCGCCATGCTGATGCTTCTCATCGGGATCGTCGGCGCCAACCTGCTGGCCTTCGGTCTGTTCGCGGTCGACAAGCGCGCCGCCATCCACGGCGACTCCCGCATCCCCGAGAACACCCTGCTGCTGGTCAGCCTGCTGGGCGGCAGTCCGGCCGCCTTCGCCGCGCAGCAGCTGTTTCACCACAAGACCCGCAAGCAGCCGTTCCTCACCCGCTTCTGGATGGTGGTGGCCTTTCAGGGGGTCGTCGCGGGCGGCTGGATCGTGCTCGGGCTGCCGTTGCCGACGCCCGCCTAGGCGTGCGGATGCGCCGCCGAATAGGCGGCCAGCAGTCCGGCCGCATCCACCTGGGTGTAGCGCTGCGTCGTCGACAGCGAGGCGTGGCCGAGCAGTTCCTGGATGACCCGCAGGTCGGCCCCGGCGCCCAGCAGGTGGGTCGCGAAGCTGTGGCGCAGGGCGTGGGGGGTCGCGCGATCGGGCAGGCCCAGACGGCCGCGCAGCAGCTGCATGGCCGCCTGCACATGGCGCGGCGACAGGGCCCCGCCGCGCTTGGCGATGAACAGCGGATCGCCGCGCTCGGTCGGCCAGGGCAGGGCGGCGAGGTAGGCGTCCACCGCCTCGCGCACGACCGGCAGCACCGGCACGATGCGGGTCTTGCCGCCCTTGCCGGTGATCCGCATGGCCTCGGCCAGGGGCGCGTCGCCCCGGGTCAGGCTGAGGGCCTCGGAAATGCGCAGGCCGCAGCCATACAGGAGCGTCAGCACCGCCTGGTCGCGCAAACCCTCCCAGGGATCGCGGTCCGGATCGGCGCCGGCTTCCAGCAGCAGGCCGCGCGCCTGGTCCTCGCTGACCGGCCTCGGCGCGCCCGGCCGCACCTTGGGGCCGCGTACCAGGGCGAGGCCCGGGCAGGGGACGCCCAGGCGGCGGTCGACGAAGCCATGGAAGCTGCGCACCGCCGACAGGGCCTGCGAGAGCGAACGGGCGGCCAGCTGCCGGCCGTCGCCCCGCTCGCGCTTGTCGGCCAGCCAGGCGCGGACCTCGGCGGCGGTGACGGCGCCCAGGGCTTCAACGGTGATGGCTTCGCCGCGATGGCGGGCGAGGAAGATCAGGTAGGAGGCCGCGCCGGCGCGGTAGGCTTCCAGCGTTCTTGGCGAGGCGCGCCGTTCGGCGGCCAGATGGGTGATCCAGGTCTCGAGCGCGCCCTCAGCCGAAGTGTCTGCGGTTCGGCGCCCGGAAGGCGCGCCCAGCAAAGACTCCTGGTCGGCCGTCACAGCACCGGCCAGCGCTCGGCGGTGCGTTCGAACACCCGGCCGAGGAAGTCGACCAGCTCGTGGCCCATGTCCTTGGTGAAGCCCTCCGGCTCGGGCGAGCCGAAGGCCAGCACGCCCTGGCGCGCCGGCTCCCAGAGGGCCAGCCGGACCATGGCCATGGATTTGACGCATGCCGCCTTGTCGCCGAACAGGCCCAGCGCCGGGGCGTGGAAACCCATCCGGTTCAGCTTCTGCGGCCCCAGGATCAGGTCGACCTGGCCCTCGACCAGCGGGTGCCAGCCGGCCGGGACCCGCTCGGGCCCCTCCAGCGCCACCGCCGCCCCGGTCAGGCCGAAGCGCAGGGTAGCCACCTCGTCCATCCGGCGGACGAGGTCGGAATGGTTGCGGGCTTCCAGGAGGTCGATGACCGCCGCATGCGTCTGGGCCTGGGCCGAGAAGTTGGCGCGGGCCGTGGCCTCCAGCATGCGCCGGGCCCTGCTCTCGCGCTTGGCGGTGGCGGCCACCCGGGCCAGGGCGGCCGGGCCGAAGTCGACCAGGTTGGCGGCGTCGAGCCGCAGGCCCAGGTCGCTGAGCAGTTCGGGGTCGTCGCGCAGCAGGGCGCCGTTCTCGCGAATCAGCGCGCGCAGGGCCGCCAGGTCCGGGGCGCCATCCAGTCTCTTGATCCGCGCCCCGTCCGACATGCCTGGCTCAACTCTTCTAGAGGATGGTCTGGCCCGTCTTGGCCCAGTCACTGAGGAAGGCTTCTAGCCCCTTGTCGGTTAAGGGGTGCTTGAAGAGGGCCTCGAAGACGTTGGGCGGCAGGGTGGCGCAGTCGGCCCCGAACTCGGCGCAACGGGCCACGTGATCGGTCGTGCGCACGGACGCGGCCAGGATCTCGGTGTCGAAGCCGTAGTTGTCGTAGACGGTGCGGATGTCGCCGATCAGGGCGCAGCCGTCGGCCCCATGGTCGTCCAGCCGGCCGACGAAGGGCGAGACGTAGGTGGCGCCGGCCTTGGCGGCCATCAGCGCCTGGGCCACCGAGAAGCAGAGGGTGACGTTGGTGGCGATGCCGTCGGCGGCGAAGGCGGCGCAGGCGATCAGGCCGTTGCGGGTCAGCGGCAGCTTGACGACCACGTTGCCGGCGATGTCGGCCAGCTTGCGGCCCTCGGCGATCATGGTGTCGACATCGGTGGCGACGGCCTCGGCGCTGACAGGCCCCTCGACGAGACCGCAAATCTCGGCGATGACCTCCGCCATGGGACGACCCGACTTGGCGATCAGCGTGGGATTGGTGGTGACCCCGTCCACAAGACCGGTCTTGGCCAGGTCCGCCAGCACGGCGGTGTCGGTGGTGTCGAGGAAGAGCTGCATCGTCTGGGCGTCCGTGGGGCTGGGCCGGGCGTTGTACATCAAGGCGGCCGGGCGGTCATGAGCCGAATCGCCTCCGTTCTCCTGCCCATGCCGCTGCCCGAGGCCTTCGACTACGCCGAGCCCGAGGGCATGGACCTGGCCGTCGGCGACCAGGTGGCCGCCCCGCTCGGACCCCGGCTGATGCGCGGCGTCGTCACCCAGGTCCGCGACGGGACCGGCGGCAACCGGCCGCTGAAGCCCATCGCTCACCGCATCGACGACCCGCCGCTGCCGGCCGGCACCGTCGCCTTCATCGAATGGGCCGCCCGCTACGCCGCCGACAATCCCGGCTGGCCGCTGGCCATGGCCCTGCGCGGCCTGCCGGGATTGTCGGCGGCGTAGCGGGCGGCCCATTCGATG
>SDZP01000323.1 GCA_004144935.1 Caulobacteraceae bacterium
ATCACCGAGATGGCCGGCCGCAGCATCGCCGACGTCTACGGCTACCAGCCGCGCGCGCTGGGCGAGGTCACCGTCTCGGTCGAAGGCCTGCAGGGGCTGGGGCTCAACCATCCGGTCAGCTTCGAGGCGCGGCGCGGCGAGATCCTCGGCTTCTTCGGCTTGGTCGGGGCGGGGCGGTCGGAGCTGCTACAACTGATCTACGGGGGGACGCGGGCCACCGCCGGGCGGATCGTCATCGAGGGCGCCGAGCTGAAAGCAAGGAGCCCCGGCGCGGCCATCGCCGCCGGCCTTGGCCTGGCGCCCGAGGACCGCAAGGACCAGGGCATCGTGCCCATGGCCTCGGTCGAGGACAACATCGTCATCGCCGAGCGCAACCTCGGCGGCCGCGGCCCGATCCGCAACCAGGGCCGCGAGCGCGGCCTGGCCGAAAAGCTGATCGGCGCCATGCGGGTCAAGACCCCGACCGCCCGCACGGCCATCAGCGCCCTCTCCGGCGGAAACCAGCAGAAGGCCATCCTGGCCCGCTGGCTGGCGGCCGACGCCCACATCCTGCTGCTCGACGAGCCGACGCGGGGCATCGATGTCGGGGCGCGCAGCGAGATCTACAGCCTGATGTACCGCCTGGCCGCCGAGGGCCGCACCCTGATCGTGGTCTCCAGCGACATGGCCGAGGTGCTGGGCGTCTGCGACCGCATCCTGGTCATGCGCCAGGGCGCCATCGCCGGTGAACTGACCCGGGACCAGGCCACCCCCGACGAATTGCTGCGTCTGGCCCTGCCGGCCGCGCCCGACGACTTCCTGCCTGGAGCTGCCGCATGACCGAGACGGCCAACGCCCTTATCCGCCGCTTGAGCGGGGCCGGCCCGATCATTCTGCTGGCCCTGCTGTTCGCGGCCCTGGCCGTGCTGGTCCCCGACTTCATGGGGGTGCGCAACCTCAAGGGCCTGATCCTGTCGGTCAGCCTGGTCGGGATGATCGCCGCGACCATGATGTTCGTCCTGGCCCTGCGCGAGGTCGACCTTTCGGTGGGCTCCATCGTCGCCCTGGCCGGGGTGCTCTGCGCCGAGGTCATCACCTCCAGCGGCAGCGTCTGGCTGGGCGTCCTCGCCGGCCTCGCCGCCGGCGCCCTGGTCGGCCTGTTCAACGGCGTGGTGGTGGCCCGCTTCAAGGTCAACTCGCTGATCGCCACCCTGGCGACCATGGAGATCGTCCGGGGCCTGGCCTTCCTTGCCTCGGGCGGCGAGGCGGTGTCGATCTCGAAGGAGCAGTTCTATGTCCTGGGCTCGGGGACCTTCCTCGGCGTCGGCTTCCCGGTCTGGATCACCCTCCTCTGCTTTGGCCTGCTGGGCGTGGTGCTGAACGCCACCGTGTTCGGCAAGAATGTCCTGGCCATCGGCGGCAATCCGGAGGCGGCGCGGCTGGCCGGGGTGCCGGTGGACCGGGTGCGGATCGTCGTCTTCGCCCTGCAGGGGCTGGTCGCCGGCCTGGCCGGCATCGTTCTCGCCGCCCGCATCACCAGCGGCCAGCCCAACACCTCGCAGGGGCTGGAACTGGCGGTGATCTCCGCCTGCGTGCTGGGCGGAGTGTCGCTGTCGGGCGGGGTGGCCAGCATCTTCGGGGTCATCGTCGGGGTGCTGATCATGGGCGCCGCCCAGAATGCCCTGAACCTGCTCGATGTGCCGACCTTCTACCAGTACGTGGTGCGCGGCGGCATCCTGCTGCTGGCCGTCATCGTCGACCAGCTGCGCCAGCGCGCCCGACGCCCGGCCGCCGCCAAGGCCTGAACCCCAACAGCGAGAAAAGGAGCCAGTCATGGCCATCCTGACCCGTCGGACCCTGCTCAGCGGCGCCGCGACGGCCGCCGGGGCGATGACCATGGCCGGCGCCGCCTCGGCGGCGGCCAATCCCGCCGAACCGCCGGCGGACTTCGCCCGTCCCGACGATCTGGCGCCCCGTCAGCGGCTGTTGATGGACTTCGACTGGCGCTTCGCCCTCGGCCATGCCCATGACACCGCGCGCGACTTCGGCTTCGGCCTCGACCAGCGCACCTTCGCCAAGGCCGGGACCAAGGTCGCCGCCGCCGCCGAAGCCGACTTCGACGACAAGGCCTGGACCCCGGTCCAGCTGCCGCACGACTGGGCCGTCGACCTGCCCTTCACGCCGACGCCCGATTTCGATCCCAGGCTTGAGGACGACCCCCGCGCCGCCCACGGCTACAAGCCACTCGGCCGCGCGTATCCGGCGACCAGCGTCGGCTGGTACCGCAAGCGCTTCGACCTGCCCGCCGCCGACGCCGGCAAGCGGTTGTCGCTGGAGTTCGATGGCGTCTTCCGCGACTGCCTGGTGCTGCTCAACGGCTATGTCGTGCATCATCACCAGGGCGGCTATTCGCCCTTCCGCGTCGACATCACCGACTTCGCCATGCCGGGCGAACCCAACCAGCTGACCCTGCGCGTCGACGCCAGCCTCGGCGAGGGCTGGTTTTACGAGGGCGCCGGGGTCTATCGCCATGTCTGGCTGGTCAAGACCGATCCGCTGCATGTGAAGCAGTGGGGCGTCTTCGTCCGCTCGGAGGTGAAGGGCGCGACGGCGCGGCTGCTGGTCAGCACCGAGCTGGCGCAGGAGAGCGACGGCGAGCGGCGGGGCGAGGTGGTGACCACCCTTCTCGATCCGGCCCGCAAGGCGGTGGCCACGGCCCGCTCCGGCGTCACGGTCCAGGCCTGGGGCGATCACACCCTGGACCAGATCCTTACCCTCGACGGACCCGCCCTCTGGTCGATCGAGACGCCCAATCTTTACAGGGCCCTGACCGAGGTCCGGGTCGGCGGCAAGGTCGTCGACCGCCAGGTCACGACCTTCGGGATCCGCACCATCCGCTTCGACGCCGAGCGGGGGTTCTTCCTCAACGACAGGCCGGTCAAGCTGCTGGGGACCTGCAACCACCATGACCACGCCGGCCTCGGCGCCGCCCTGCCGGATCGCATGCAGGCCTTCCGCATCGAAAAGCTGAAGGCCATGGGCTCCAACGCCTATCGATCGGCGCACAACCCGGCCGCGCCGGAGTTGCTCGACGCCTGCGACCGGCTGGGCATGCTGGTCATCGACGAGACCCGGCGGATGTCGTCCGACCCGGCGGCGATGGCGCAGCTGGAGGCGATGGTGCGGCGCTCGCGCAACCATCCCAGCATCATCCTCTGGTCGATCGGCAACGAGGAGCAGGCCCAGCAGGGCACCGAGCGCGGCGCCCGCATCGCCCGCACCATGCGCCGGGCCGTCGACCGGCTGGACGGCACGCGGCTGACCACCGCCGCCCTCGACAGCGGCTGGGGGGATGGCGTCTCCAAGGTCGTCGACGTGCTGGGCTTCAACTACCGGGTCCCGAAGATGGAGGCCTACCACGCCCAGGTTCCGGGCCAGCCGATCATCGCCTCGGAGGCCGGCAGCACGGTCTCGACGCGGGGGGCCTACGTCCATGACGACAAGTCCCATGTCAGTGTCGCCTACGACCGCGAGCATCCCTGGTGGGCGTCGACGGCCGAGAACTGGTGGACCACTGCGGCGGAGCGGCCCTACATCGCCGGCGGCTTCATCTGGACCGGCTTCGACTACCGGGGCGAGCCGACGCCCTTTAGCCGCTGGCCCAGCGTCGCCTCCTACTTCGGGGTGATGGACAGCTGCGGCTTCCCGAAGGACAACTATTTCTACTACCGCGCCTGGTGGGACCCCGCGCCGCTGCTGCACCTGTTCCCGCACTGGACCTGGACGGGGCGCGAGGGCCAGGACATCGAGGTCTGGTGCCATTCCAACCTCGACCGGGTCGAGCTGTCGCTGAACGGCCGCCCGCTGGGCGCCAAGGCCGTCGTCCGCAACCGCCATCTGCAGTGGACCGTGCCCTATGCGCCCGGCGTCCTCGAGGCCCGGGGCTGGAAGGACGGCAGGCTGGTCCTGACCGCCCGGCGCGAGACCGCCGGTCCGGCCGCCGCCCTGCGGCTGAGCGCCGACCGCAGCCGCATCGCCGCCGACGGCGAGGATGTCGCGGTGGTCACCGTGGAGG
>SDZP01000324.1 GCA_004144935.1 Caulobacteraceae bacterium
CCCGCGAGGAGACCGGCGACCGGGCGGCCGAAGCGGGCCAGCAGCGCTCGGGCCAGCGGGAGGCCGGGGACGCGCACCGCGACCGTGTCGAGACCGGCGCGGGCCAGGTCGCAGACGGCCTCCGGATCGGCGAGCGGAGCGACCAGGGTCAGGGGGCCGGGCCAGAACGCCTCGGCCAGCGTCAGCGCGCGCGCGTCGAGATGGGCGATGCGGCGGGCGGCGGCCAGGTCGGCGACATGGGCGATCAGGGGATTGAAGCGCGGCCGGCCCTTGGCCTCGAACACCCGGGCGACGGCCAGGGGATCGCGGGCGTCGGCGGCCAGGCCGTAGACCGTTTCGGTCGGAAAGGTCACCAGCTGCCCGGCCTCGAGGGCGCGCGCGGCGGCCTCTATCGCCTCGCCGTCGTTCAGCGCTGCGCGGTCAGGGCGATGCTGACCGTCACCGGGTCCGGGATGACATTGGTCTTCTTCCACTCGTTCTGTCCAACCCCGAAGGCCAGGCGGTTGACCGTCACCCGCGCGGTCATCTTCGCCTGATTGCCGGTGATGACGAGGGTGAAGGGCAGGGTCAACGGTTTGCTTTGCCCGCGCAGGGTCAGGGTCCCTGTCGCCTGGTACCTGCCGCCGCCCAGGGCCTTGAAGCCGATCGTCCGATAGGTCGCCTTCGGGAAGGCCTTCACAGAGAACCAGTTGGGCTCCTTCAGCGCCGCGTCGCGATCCTTGTCGCCGGAAAAGGCGCTGGCGGTGTCGATGCTGACCACGGCGCTGGAGCCGGCCAGATTGTTCGGATCGAAGCGGATCGCCGCCTCCCAGCGACCAAAGCCGCCATTGAACCCCTGGCCGCCGAAGGTCGAGGCGAAGGCGATCTTCGACGCGGCCTTGTCGACCGTCCAGGCCGGGGCGGGGGCGGCCGCCGCCGGCAGGGCGGCGAGCAGTAAGACGGCCAGGGCGGCCAGCAGGCGGCGCATCAACGGGGAGCCTTCAGGAAGGGGATCATGCGGCCAAGCTCGTTGTCGCGGTCGAGGAACTGGTGCTTCAGCGCGCCGAGGACATGCAGTGGGATCAGGCCGTAGATCATGACCTTGGCCAGCAGGTGGTGCACCCCTTCCCAGGTCTCGTGCGCCGCCTTCATCTCCGCCGGCGGCAGGTTGGCGAGCGGGCCGATGGCCGGCCAGTCGAACAGTCCGTACATCTCGATCGGATAGACCTTGATCAGCGGACTGGCCGAGACGAGGGCCCAGCCGGTCAGCGGCAGGCCGATCATCAGGACGTAGAAGCCCCAGTGGACGATGTGCGCCAGCCATCTCTCCCAGGTCTTCAGGTGCTGGCCCAGCGGCGGAGGCCTGTGGATCAGCCGCCAGGCCAGCCGGCCGAAGCTGAGAACGAGCACGGTGATCCCGAAGGTCTTGTGCCAGGCCATCAGCCCGGCGGCCGTCGAGCGCGGCATCTCGTCGGCCGTCCAGGCCAGCGCGACGTTGGTGATGATCAGGGCGGCGATCAGCCAGTGGAAAATCATGGCCACGGCCGAATAGCGGCTTCTGCGGGTGCTCATTGGCGCGTGAACTCCACCTCGATGATCAGCTCGATATCGTCGGCCGCGAACATGCTCATGGTGTCGGAGCCGAAATCAGACCGCTTGAACGCGCCGGTCGCCGAAAAGCCCGCCCGGGCTCCGAGCAGACCGGATTCGTAGCCGCGGAAGACGACATCGAGCGTCACCGGTTTCGTCACCCCGTGAAAGGTCAGATCGCCGGTCACCTTCCCCCGGTCGCCGTCGCGGACGATGGCGGTGGAGACGAAGGTCGCCTTGGGATTCTTCCTGGCGTCGAGGAAGTCCTCGGCGAAGCTCTTGCTGGTCTTGGGATCGCCGACGTCGAGCGAGGTCATGTCGATGCTGACCGTCAGCTTCTCCGCCTCCGGCGCCTTCGGATCCCAGTCGTAGCGGGCGTCGAAGCGGTTGAACCTCATCGTGTAGCTGGACAGCCCCATGTGCCGCACCCGGGCCAGCAGGGAGGCATGGGTTTTTTCCAGCCTGTAGGTCCCAGCCGGCATCCTGGCCGGATCCGTGGCGGGGGCCGCGAGCGCCGGGCCGGCGACCAGCAGCATCGCGGCAAAGGCGGCAGCGACGAGACGGATCATGCGGTTGCGCTCCAACGGTGACGGCGGCCGCTGGCGACCATAGTGGTCGCCGGCGACGATGATAGCCCTGCCTTGGCCTTTGTTCTGGGCCGCGCGCGGTCTAGGTAGGCCACGACAGTATTGGGACGTTTCGATGACCTACACCCCGCCGCTCAACGACATCGCCCTGGCCATGAAGGCCGCGGGCTTCGATGACCTGATCGAGTTGTTTCCCGACGCCGACGCCGCCACCGTCGAGGCGGTGCTGGACGGGGCCGGCGCGTTCGCGGCCGACATCATCGCACCGCTGAACCGGCCGGGCGATCTGCGCGGCGCCACCTACGCCAACGGCAAGGTCACGGCCGCCCCCGGCTACGCCGACGCCCTGCGCCAGTTCGCCGAGGGCGGCTGGAACAGCCTGGCGGCCGAGGCGCGCTACGGCGGCCAGGGCCTGCCCAAGACCCTCGAGGTGGCGGTGTTCGAGATGTTCAACGCCGGCAGCCTGGCCTTCGGCCTCTGCCCGATGCTGACACAGGGCGCCATCGAGGCCCTGGCCGCCCACGGCACGACCGAACAGAAGGCCCGCTACCTGCCCCGGCTGATCAGCGGCGAATGGACCGGCACCATGAACCTGACCGAGCCGCAGGCCGGTTCCGACCTGTCGGCCCTGACCACCCGGGCCGAGCCCGATGGCGACGGGGGCTGGCGGCTGACCGGCCAGAAGATCTTCATCACCTGGGGCGACCACGACGCCGCCGACAACATCATCCACCTGGTCCTGGCCCGCACGCCCGACGCGCCCGCCGGGATCAAGGGCATCTCCCTGTTCCTGGCCTCCAAGATGCTGCTGGGACCGGACGGCAGGATCGGCTCGCCCAACGACGTCCGGCCGGCCGGCATCGAGCACAAGCTGGGCATCCATGCCTCGCCGACCTGCGTCATGGCCTTCGACGGCGCCAAGGCCGAGCTGATCGGCGTCGAGGGCCAGGGACTGGCCCATATGTTCACCATGATGAACGCCGCCCGCCTGCACGTCGGCGCCCAAGGCGTCGGCATCGCCGAGCGGGCCTACCAGCAGGCGCTGGGCTTCGCCCGCGAGCGCCGGCAGAGCCGCTCGGCCTGGACGGGACAATTGCCGGCCCCGCTGTGGGACCTGCCCGACGTGCGGCGCACCCTGATGCTGATCAAGGCCAAGACGGCGGCGGCGCGCGGCGTCTGCCTGGCCACCGCGGTGGCCGCCGACATGGCCCACCATGGCGACAAGGACGCCAGGCTGCGCGAGGAGCTGCTGACCCCGATCGCCAAGGGCTGGTCGACCGACGTCGGCGTCTGGGCGGCGTCCGAAGCGCTGCAGGTGCATGGCGGCATGGGCTTTGTCGAGGAGACCGGCGCGGCGCAGCACTACCGCGACTGCCGCATCCTGCCGATCTACGAGGGCACCAACGGCATCCAGGCTATCGACCTGATCGGCCGCAAGCTGTCGATGGCCGGCGGGGCGGCGATGGCCTCGCTGGTCTCCGACATCCGCGAGACGGCGCGGGCGCTGAAGGGCGATCTGGGCGGGGTTGGCGACCGGCTGGGGGCGGCGGTCGACGCCCTGGCGGCCGGGGCCGAATGGCTGAGCGAGCGCAAGGGCACGCCGGACGCCCTGGCCGGGGCGACGGCCTATCTGAAGATGGCCGGGGAAACGGTCGGCGGCTGGATGCTGGCCAGACAGGCGCATCTTGATGGCCGCATGGGTCCGCTGGCGACGCTGTACGCCGGGCAGGTGCTGAGCGCCGTGCCCGGCCAGCTGGCGGCGGTGACACAGGGGTCGGAGCCGCTGGAGGCGTTCGAGGGTTAGAAGACGAAAGCCCTCCCCCTCGAGGGGGGAGGGTTGGGTG
>SDZP01000325.1 GCA_004144935.1 Caulobacteraceae bacterium
CACCACCCGGTCGACGTAGACGAAGCGCGCGTACCGCTCCCGGAACCACAGGAAGTTGGGGCTGTCGTAGGCGGCGTCCTGGTCAAAGGCGATCAGCAGCGCTTCGGCCGGCGGGGCCCGGAGCGCCAGGAAGGCCGCGCCGACCAGCCGCCGCAGGCCAGCCGCGTCAAGCAGTGACAGCTCGACGGCATGGTCGTTGTTGAGCCGCAGCAGCGCGTCGCCAAGGTTCGGGTCGGCCAGCAGGTCGTCGGCGTGAAGCGCGGTGAACATCGCCCTGCCCTATCGGCCGCGAATGGTCCGGTAAAGCCGCGATCAGACGGTTGCGCGGGCGGCGCGGAACGGGCAGGTGAGACCCGTGACCGGTCCGATGCCCTTCAAGCCCCTGAAATTCGTGCAGTGTCTGCTGACGGGCCATCTCTGGCGCAACAGCCGCTCGCGACGGGGCAGCCGCGTCTGCGAGCGCTGCGGTTCCCGCAACGGCTAGAGCGCGTTGCGAAGAGGGCTCTAGCGGCCGCCGTCCCCGGACAGCTTGGTCGCGGCCGCCTCCAGCCGCATCAACAACCGCTTCAGGGTCGCTACCTCGCTGGGCGCCAGGCCGGCCAGCAGGGCCGCCTCATAGGCCTTGGCCAGCGGCGCGATCTCTGCATGCAGGCTTCGGCCCATGGCGGTCAGGGCCAACAGGTGGCTGCGGCCGTCGGCGGTGTTGGAGTCCCGGACAAGCAGGCTGCGCGCCACCAGCTCCCGCGCCGCCCTGGAGACGCTGACCTTGTCCATCACCGTGCGGGTGACGACCTGCTGCTGGGTCAGCCCGCCCTCGGCCAGCACCGCCATCAGCCGCCACTGCGGGATGGTCAGGCCGAAGCGATCCTCGTAGGCGCGGGCGATCAGCCGCGAGACGCCGTTCGAGGCTACCGACAGCCGGAACGGCAGGTAGTCGTCAAGCGCCAGGGCGGTGCTGTCGGCCTCGCCGGGCCGCGCCGCGCCGGAACCCGGCGCCGGGGCCAGAGACAGATGACCGGCCACGCCGCGCCTCCTCATCACACAGGCGCCACGGTCTGTTCGATGGCGCCGAAAATGCTGTGGCGGCGGCCATCGCGCATCTCAATCCGCACCGTGTCGCCATGTTTGAGGAAGGGGGTTTTCGCCTCTCCGTTGAGCAGCGTCTCCACCGTGCGCACTTCGGCGATGCAACTATAGCCATGACCGCCGTCGCCGATCGGTTTGCCTGGACCGCCCGAAGCGTCACGGTTCGACACCGTGCCCGAGCCGATCACCGTGCCGGCGGCGAGTTTGCGGGTTTTCGCCGCATGGGCGATCAGGGTCCCGAAGTCGAAGGTCATGTCGACCCCGGCGTCGGCCTCGCCAAACGCCTTGCCGTTCAGCTCGACATCCATCCGGCCGTGCAGCTTGCCGTACTTCCAGGCCTCGCCCAGCGCATCGGGCGTCACCGCCACCGGCGAGAAGGCCGAGGCCGGCTTGGACTGGAAGAAGCCGAAGCTCTTGGAAAGCTCGCCGGGAATCAGGTTGCGCAGCGACACGTCGTTGCAGAGCATGACCAGCCGGATATGGCCCAGCGCCTCCTCACGGCTCACCCCCTGCGGCACATCGCCGGTGATCACCGCCACCTCCCCTTCCAGGTCGCAGCCCCAGGCTTCGTCGGCCAGCGGGATATCGTCGCGCGGGCCCAGGAAGCCGTCCGAGCCGCCCTGGTACATCAGCGGATCGGTCCAGAAGCTGTCCGGCATCTCGGCCGACCGCGCCTGGCGCACCAGGGCCACGTGATTGACATAGGCCGAACCGTCCGCCCACTGGTAGGCGCGCGGCAACGGGCTGGCGGCGTCGTGCTCGTGAAAGCGGTCGCGCGGCACGCCGCCGACCTCCAGGCTGGCCGACAGGGCCTTCAGGATCGGCTCGCACCGCTCCCAGTCGTCGAGGGCCGCCTGCAACGTCGGGGCGGCGGCGGAGGCGTCGAAGCACCAGGCCAGATCGTTGGACACCACGACCAGCTTGCCGTCACGGCCGGACTTGAGGGAGGCGAGCTTCACGGGCGTTTCCTTTTTTATGGTTTCTTGATGAGGCGACTGACCCGCGCCCCCTGGTCGTAACGCGTGGGGCCGCCGAAGACGGCCACCTCGCAGAGAATGTCACCGCCCTCCCCGGCGGCCCAGATATAGTTTCGCTCGACCTCGACCTCGCGGCCGCCGGGCGACAAGCCCTCGAAGGTGTCGCCCCAGGGGGTGATCTTCGACAGCTCGCGCCAGCTGAGGGTCAGGGCCCGGGTCAGTTCGTCCTCGGCGAAGGCCAGCAGGTCGGGATCGGTCACCCTGGCGTCTTCCAGCTGTCGACATAGGCCGGATTCTCGACCGACGCCGCGCCCTCGCCGACCTCCAGCGGATCGCGGGTGTCGATCATCACCGCATACTCGTCCGTCGCCGGCTTCGGCTGGCTGAGCATGTTCTTCAGCGCCTTGGGGTGCGGCCCGTGGGTGAAGCCGCTGGGGTGGAAGGTCATCATGCCGCTCTCGATGTGGTCACGGCTGAAGAAGTCGCCTGCGTGGTAGAACAGCACCTCGTCGAAGTCGTCGTTGTTGTGGAAGAACGGGATCTTGATCGCGCCCGGGTCGGTCTCGAAGGGCCGGGGCGTGAAGGTGCAGACCACGAACCGGTCGCTGAGGAAGGTGGTGTGGACGGACGGCGGCAGGTGGTAGCGATGGCTGACCACCGGCCGGATGTCCTTCACGTTCAGCCGCACCGGCGCCAGTTCGCCATGCCAGCCGACCGCGTCGAGCGGGTTGTAGTCATAGGTCGCGACCGACACCTGGCCACGCTTCTTGATCCGCACCGGAAACTCGCCGGCCACCGCCTGGTGATCGCGGAAGGCCTCGTCCATGGCCGGGGTGTCGAGCATGGCCGGGTCGAAGATGGCGTGGGGCCCGAGCAGGCCCTTGTCCGGCAGGGTGTAGTGATTGTTGGTCGCCTGGATGGTCAGCACGGCCGTCGCCTCGGCCGGCGCCAGCCGCCACATCGTGCCGCGCGGCAGGTAGAGGTAGTCGCCGGCCCGGTAGCCGATCCGCCCGAAGTCGCAGAACAGGTCGCCGGCGCCGGCGTGGATGAACAGCAGCTGGTCGCCATCGGCGTTGCGCGCCAGATCGGTCAGCCCGCTCTCCGGCTTCCAGAAGCGCAGCTCTACGGCGTTGTTGTGCAGCACCACCGGCGCGTCCCAGGGCGAGGCCTGCGGCTGGTTCAGCCGGTTGAGGTCATAGGCGCGGGGCCGCAACGGGCCCTCGAACTTCGACCAGCCGGTCGGCGGACGGGGGTGATAGAGGAACGCCGCCGGCCCGAAGAAGCCTTCCTTCGACATCTCCCGCTCATAGGCGCCGGCCGGCAGGTCGGCATGGGCCTGGCGGCTGTGGGCGCCCTGCGCGCCGCGGACGGGGATCCAGTTCTTCTTGCTCATCGTGCGCCTTCAGGGCTCGTCCTTGTAGATGGCCACCACCGCCGGCGCCTCCGACGAGGCGCGGGCCCGGTACATGCCGGGGGTGTTGTAGCTCCAGGCCAGCTGGCCGTCGGCGGTCAGGGCGATGACGCCGCCGTCGCCGCCGATCATCGGCAGGTCCCGCTGCACCACCTGATTGGTCGCGTCCTGCAGGCTGAGGCCCTTGTACTGCACCAGGGCGCAGATGGTCCGGGCGACGGTCAGGCGGATGAAATACTCTCCCGAGCCGGTCGCCGAGACGGCGCAGCTCCTGTTGTCGGCATAGGTGCCCGCCCCGATGATCGGCGCGTCCCCGACCCGGCCCCAGCGCTTGGCCGTCATGCCGCCCGTCGAGGTGCCGGCGGCGATGTCGCCCCTGCTGTCCAGCGCCACCACCCCGACGGTGCCGAACCTGCGGTCGTCCGGCTGCGGGCCCTGCGAGATCAGCTTGCCCGGGGCCGGGTCGGGGACGCGCCGATCATCGGGGCGGGCACCTATGCCGACAACAGGAGC
>SDZP01000033.1 GCA_004144935.1 Caulobacteraceae bacterium
GCTCTAGATTGAGGCCCCTGCGTCAAACCGCCTGACACCTAGGTATAATTTCTGACGGCCGCGCCAGATGCGACAACCGCCTGGCAGGGATGAAAAAAAAGGCCGTTCTGAGTGACCCAACCGCTTATCGCCATCGTCGAGGACGACGAGTCCCTGCGCGAGTCCCTGGTGGGTCTCGTCCGCTCGCTGGGCTATCGCGCCAGCAGCTTTGCCTCCGCCGACCTCTTCCTGGCGGCCGGCGCGGAAGCCGCCTGCGACTGCATCATCACCGACATCCAGATGCCAGGCGTCAGCGGCATCGACCTGAAACTCAAGCTGGCCGCCGCCGGCTGCCCCGCCCCGGTGATCATGATCACCGCCCGCACGGAAGCGGCCCTGCACGACCGGGCCCGGGCCAGCGGCGCGGTCTGCCTGCTGCAAAAGCCGTTCGCCGCCGAGGCTCTGCTTTCATGCCTGGAGACGGCGCTGGCCGCCTAGGCTAGCCTTGGTTCAGGGAGGGCCGATGGCGGACACGCAAGAGCTGGTCGAAGCGCTGAAGCGCAGCGAGCACCGCTACCGCAACATCTTCCAGGCCATGTCGGTGGCCTTCTGGGAGCTCGACTTCTTCCCGGTCGGCGACATCCTGCGGGACCTGCGCAAGCAAGGGGTCACCGATTTCGCCGCCCATATGGCCGCCCACCCCGAGGTCGTCCGCCAGATGATGCGCGCCACCCGCATCGTCGACATCAACGATCAGGTCATGGCCATGCTCGGTCGCGGCGACCGGGCCGAGATGCTGGTCAATCTGGAGGACTACTGGCCCCAGAGCAGCACGCCGGTCTATGCCGCCAGCGTCGTCGCCGCCGTCACGGGCCAGCCCAACTATTCGACCGAAACGAAAGTCCGGGCCATGGACGGGCGCGAGATCGATGTCCTGTTCACCGCCTGCTTTCCGCCGGACACCATGAACAAGGGCACCCTTCTGGTCGGGGTGATCGACATTTCCGAGCGGCTGAAGGCCGAGGCCCTGCTGGCCCAGGTGCAGGCCGAGTTCGCCCATGCCGCCCGCATCTCCATGCTGGGCGAACTGACCGCCTCCATCGCCCATGAGGTCAACCAGCCGCTCGCCGCCATCGCCGCCAGCGCCGCCGCCGGCCGACGCTGGCTGGACCGGGACGAGCCGGATCTCGAGGAGGTGAAGACCCTCGTCGCCCGCATCGCCCGCGACGCCGACCGGGCGGCCCAGATCATCGGCCGGGTGCGCGACATGGCCATGCGCCGGGCGCCGGAGCCCCGGCCGCTGTCCCTCAACGGACTGGTGGAGGAGGCGGTGGTCTTCCTGCGCCACGAGATCCAGGGTCACGAGGTGACGCTGACCCTCGACCTGGCCAACGGCCTGCCGCCGGTGATGGCCGACCGCACCCAGCTGCAGCAGGTGGTGGTCAACCTGGCGGTCAATGCGCTGCAGGCCATGGGGCAGGGGGGCGAGCTGGTGCTGGCGACGACGCCGACCGACGGTGGCGTGCGGCTGACGGTCAGCGATACCGGCCCGGGCATCGCGCCGGACGATCTCGGCAAGCTGTTCGCCAGCTTCTACACCACCAAGGACGGCGGCATGGGCATGGGCCTGCCCATCTGCCAGACGATCGTCGAGAGCTACGGCGGGACCATCAGCGCCGCGAACAGCGAGGCCGGGGCGGTGTTTACGGTGATCTTGCCGAGCACAGTGCAGAGGGTCGCCTGAGGCTTCCTTCTCCCCTTGGGGGAGAAGGTGTCGGCGAAGCCGACGGATGAGGGGTCGCACCGGCCTCCCCGATCCGGGCGCCGAAAATCGTTGGATGTCAGCGCGACCCCTCATCCGACCCCTTCGGGGCCACCTTCTCCCCCAAGGGGAGAAGGAAATCTCACGCTCAAGCGATGACCGCCCCATACCAAGGTGTCAGGCGTCGACCCGCACGTAGAATATCGCCGGTCGCCCGGCGAGCGCATCGTCCTCCCATCGAAACACGGCGCCCGACGCGCCAATGGGAGAGACCCTCATGACAAAGACCATCATGCTGATCCACGGCGCCTGGCTGACCCCCGCGTCCTGGGACCGTTTCCGCGGCCGCTACGAGGCCAAGGGCTACACCGTCGTCACCCCGGCCTGGCCGACCCATGAGGGGACGCCGGCCCAGATGCGGGCCAACCCGCCGGCGGCCATGGGCAAGCTCGGGGTCAAGGACATCGTCGACCACTACGAGCGGGAGATCGCCAGGCTGCCGGAAGCGCCGATCCTGATGGGCCACAGCTTCGGCGGCCTGTTCGTCCAGCTGCTGCTCGACCGGGGTCTCGGCGCCGTCGGCGTCGCCATCGACCCGGGCGCGCCGTTCGGGGTGCTGGTGCATCCGACCGCGGTGATCACCAGCCTGCCGGTGTTCACCACCTGGAATGCCTGGAACAAGGCGCTGCCGTTCACCCGCAAGAGCTTCGCTGCCGGCTTCGCCAATACCCTGCCGCAAAGCCAGCTGGCGGCCGAGTACGACGCCCAGATCGTGCCCTCGCCGGGCCGGATCTTCTATGACGTGGTGCTGGGCCGCGGCGCGAAGGTGAACTGGAAAAACCCCAGCCGCCCCCCGCTGCTGCTGATCGCCGCCGAGCACGACCGCACGGTGCCGACGCCGATGGTCAAACAGAACTACGCCAGGCAGAAGCGCGCCCCCAGCGTCACCGAATTCCACGAGTTCTACGGACGCAGCCACTACCTCTGCAACGAGAGCGGCTGGGAAGACGTCGCCGACTACTGCCTCGACTGGGCCGTGGCGCAACTGCCGGCCCAGGCCAGGCCCAAGCTCTCCGCCGTCGCCTGACGATGTCGCTCGACGCCAACCGTCGGACGGTCCTGATCGGGACCGCCGCGACCACCCTCGCCACCCTCCTGCCGACGCTCCCCGCCTCGGCCAAACCCGAACCGATGAGGCAATCCATGGGCTACGTCACCGCCAAGGACGGCGCGAAGATTTTCTACAAGGACTGGGGCAGGGGCCAGCCGGTGCTCTTCTCCCACGGCTGGCCGCTGAGCGCGGACGCCTGGGACGGCCAGATGACGTTCCTGGGCCAACAGGGCTACCGGGTCATCGCCCACGACCGCCGCAGCCACGGCCGTTCCGACCAGACCTGGGACGGCAACGACATGGACACCTACGCCGATGACCTTGGCGCCCTGATCGAGACCCTCGACCTGAAGGACATCGTCCTGGTCGGCCACTCGACTGGCGGCGGCGAGATCACCCATTACGTCGGCCGGCATGGCACGAAGCGGGTCGCCAAGGTGGTGCTGATCGGCGCGGTGCCGCCGCTGATGGTCAAGACGCCGGCCAATCCGGGCGGCCTGCCGCTGGCGGTCTTCGACGGCATCCGCAAGGGGACGTTCGACAACCGCAGCCAGTTCTACAAGGACCTGGCCATCCCCTTCTACGGCTACAACCGCGACGGGGCGAAGCTGTCGGAGGGCGTTCGCGACAGCTTCTGGCTGCAGGGCATGATGGGTGGCCTGAAGGGCCAGCTCGACTGCATCCATGAGTTCTCGGAGGTGGACTACACCGAGGACCTGAAGAAGATCGACAGGCCGACCCTGATCCTGCACGGCGATGACGACCAGATCGTTCCCATCGGAGCCTCGGCGCTGATGAGCTCGAAGATCGTCAAGGGCGCCAGGCTCAAGGTCTACAAGGGCGCCCCGCACGGCTTCCCGACGACCCATCAGGACGAGGTCAACGCCGACCTGTTGGCGTTCATCAAGGGCTGACCAACTGGTCGTCATCCCGGACGGCCGCGGGCCGATCCGGGACCCAGGGGACCGGGCCTGGTCGCCTGCAGCGGCGACGAGCTTGCCACCAGCTCTGGTTCCCGGCGCTCCGCTACGCTGCGGCCGGGATGACGGAGAGGAGCACGAGTATGTCCAAGACCATTGTCCTGATCCACGGCGCCTGGGTGACCCCGGCCAGCTGGGCCAGCTTCCGCCAGCCGCTTGAGGCGGCGGGCTACAGCGTCCACGCCCCGACCTGGCCGCGCCTCGACGGCTTCACCCCCGCCGAGATCAACGCCAGCCCGCCCGCCGGCTTCGGCGCCCTGACCGTCGGCACGGTGGTCGATCATCTGCAGCGCTTCATCGAGGCCCTGCCCGAACAGCCGATCCTGATCGGCCACAGTTTCGGCGGCCTCTACACCCAGCTGTTGCTGGACCGGGGGGTCGGCGTGGCCGGGGTGGCGCTCAATCCGGTGCTGATCGGCGGCATCGTCCCGGGCCCCACGACCCTGACCGCCGCCCTGCCGATCCTGGCCCGCCCGAACGGCTGGAACCGGCCCTACGCCTTCAGCCGCGACCGCTGGTTCCGCCGCTTCGCGAACGGCGCCCCCAAGGCGCTCTCCGACCAGGCCTACGACAGCTTCGTCATTCCGGCTCCGGGGCGCATCTTCTACCAGGCGGCCAGCTGGATCGGGACGCTGATCGATCCTCGCCGCCGCACCGCGCCCTTGTTGATCACCGGGGGCGACGCAGACCGGCTGGTCACGCCCTATCTCAGCCGCGCCGCCTTCCGGATACAGAAAGGCTCACTCGCCAGGACCGACTATGCGTCGTTCCCGGGGATGAGCCATCTCCTGATCGCCGAGCCCGGCTGGGAGCAGGTTGCCCAGACCGCGCTCGACTGGATCGAGGGCCTCTATTTGCCGAAGGCGAGCTTCAACCGGTCTGCCGCATACTCCTGGGCGCCGGCGGAGTCGGCCACGACCAGCCCCATGCCGAAGAACTCGTGGGTCACGCCGGCATAGTCGCGCACCTCGACCGGCACCCCGGCGGCGCGCAGCTTGTCGGCCAGATTGACCCCGTCGTCATGCAGCGGATCGATCTCGGCCAGGATGATGGTGGTCGAGGGCAGGCCGTTGAGGTTGGCGCCGACCAGGTTCAGGCGCGGATCCAGCGCCTGGGCCGGATTGGCCAGGGTCTTGGTGAAGAACCAGGCCAGCATGGGCGTATTCAGCGGCTTGGCGGCCGCCTGCGCGACCTTGGAGCCGGTGGCCATGTTGCTGTCGGCGACCGGGTAGACGGCCACGATGGCCTTGGGGGCGGTCCAGCCGTTGTCGCGCGCGGCGATGGCGACGTTGACCGCCATGTTGCCGCCGGCGCTCTCGCCGACCACAGCCACGTTGGCGGGATTGGCGCCCCAGCTGGCGGCGTTGGCCAGCACCCACTGGTAGGCCGCGTTGGCATCGTCGTGGGCGGCCGGGAACTTGGCCTCCGGCGCGTGGCGGTACTCGATGGAGACAACGATGGCGCCGGTCAGTTTGCTGAGGGCGCGCGGGGCCCCGTCATAGGTGTTGAGGTCGGCGATCACCCAGCCGCCGCCGTGGATGTAGAGGATGACGGGCGCATTGGCGGCCACGTTCGGCGGCGTGTAGATGCGCGCCGCCTGCGTGCCGGCGGCCGCCTTGTAGGTGACGTCCCGGGTGGTCACCGTGGTGTCCGGCTTCATGCCCTTGTCGGCCATGATCGCCTTGACCGCGTCGGCGGGGCTGGGCTGCTTGCGGGCCTCGATCTCGTCCAGGGTCTCGATCGGCTTGCCGCCCAGGCTGGCCAGCTTGTCGAGCACGGCCTGCATGTCGGGGTCAGGGGTCGTGCTGCGGACGTGAGTGGTCTCGGACGGTGCGATGGCCTCTGAAGCCGGCGTGCTGGCGTCGGGCTTGGGATTGCAAGCCCCGAGCGTCAGGACGGTCACCGCGGCGGCGGAGAGGAGAAGGGCGTTTTTCATGGGGAAGGCCAGTCTGGTTTGAGAACTGTAGTCGCAACCCGGCCCCTCCCGCCTCTGTTCCGCTAGGGCGATTGCGCCCGCCGTCAAGCCACCTGCGCGGACTCCGGCTTGGCCGGAGTGACCAGCCGCCAGAGCGAGCCCAGGATGTTGCCGACCGTCTCCAGCATCATGCCGATGACGATCAGGGTCAGCAGGGCGGCGAGATCGAACTGGCCGTGGACCAGTAGCTGCAGGCGATCGACGCCTTCCTGCACGGACGCCACATGGATCACCGGCGAGAGCGGCGAGGCGGTCCACAGCCAGAGCAGGCCCGCCAGCCGGATTCCGGCCAAGGCCAGCTGACCCACGGCGGCGGGGCGGATGGCGGCCGGACGCCAGGCCCGGAACAGCTCCAGGACGATACGGGCGGCGAGGTAGGCCAGGATGGGCCAGAAGCCGAGACCGACGATCTGGGTCAGGATGGCGCCGTAGTCGACCCCGCCCCAGATGAAGCTGCCGGCGCCGGGCCGCAGGTCGGCGATCGGCAAGACCCCGGTCCACCAGAGCAGGAGGACGGTCAGGCCCATGGCCGCGCCCAGGGCGTTGGCGGCCGGCGAGGTCGATTTCCAGCTGTAGATGTGAACGCCCTTGCCGCCCAGGTTTCCCGACCGGATCGTCCGCTCCAGCCCCTCGGTGTCGAAGGCGGCCAGTTCGAACAGGTGCAGGTCCTTGACCCGCCATTCACGCAGGAACCGCGGCTTGGTCTCCTGCCGCTCGATGAAGAAGCCGGCGATGGCCGCCACCCCGATCAGGGTGACACCCCCCTGCACCAGGTTGCCGAAGGCCCTGGCGATGGCCTGGCTGAAGGCGATCTCACCGACCGCCACCTGCACCGCCGTGGCCAGCAGGGTGATGCAGACCAGGGCCGCCAGCCCGATCTTCACGGCGAACAGCCAGTAGGGATAGAGCTCCGGGCCCACCAGATGGTTGGCGCCGGTGTGATAGCGGCCGGCGACGGCCAGAGGGTGGCCGACCTCGCGCAGGATGGCCTCGGCCTCCGCCTCGGTCAGCGGGCGGCCAAGCTCGGCCTCACGGGCCTCGAACCGGTTGAGGATCATGTCGCGCAGTTCGGCGACGATATCGTCGCGAACATCCTTGGGCAGCTGCGCCGCCACCGCCTTGAGATACTGGTCCAGCAGGGTCATCGCCCCCTCCGTGTGAAAGTCGTTGTGGGTGTTCAGAGCATCCGGTCCAGCGAGGCGGAGATGGTCCGCCATTCCGCCGCCAGTCGCTGCAGCATGGTCTCGCCGGCGGCGGAGAGGCGGTAGAACCGCTTCTTGCGCCGGTCTTCTTCGCGCCATTCGGAATCGAGCAGGCCCTGGCTCTCAAGCCGGCGCAGCAGGGGATAGAGGGTGCTTTCCTCCATCTCCAGCCCGTCGGCGGCGAGCAGGACGCGCAGGGAATAGCCGTATTGTTCGGTCTTCAGCCGGGCCATGACGGCAAGGATCAGCGATCCCCGGCGCAGCTCCAGCTTCAGGCTCTCAAACAGATCGGTCTCGGACATGACGGCTTCGCCCTGGCGTCACATAGTGTGTGACACACAGTGTATGGCGCATACTGTGCGAGGGAGTCAAGCGCTGTGGGGACATGTTCCCCGCAGCGACGATGAGTCAGGAGATCAGCAGGCGGCGCCCGGGGTGCGTGTCCCCTCCTCCGGCGCCGGCAAGAGGGGACGCGTATCCCGGGTGGGGTCGGTGGATTTGCTTGAGGTGTTCAAGCCGCGGGGAACATGTCCCCGGCTAGCCCTCGATCACGTAATGGATCGGCTTGAAGCTGTAGTTGTTCGACTGCAGGGCCGAACAGGCGGTCAGGGCCACCACCAGGTCCATCTCCGCTTCCAGCAGGATGTGGTCCCCGGCCTTGCTCAGCGGCGGCTCGACCTTCAACTCCGAGGTCGCCGGGTCGACGGTGACGTTCATGAAGATGTTGAACGCCGTCGGGATCTGGTCGGGCGTCACGCCATAGGGCTCCAGCGCTTCGGCCAGGTTGCCGAAACAGCCCCGGTGCGGCTGCTCGTCGCCGTAGATGATCCGGAAGGTGTCCTTCGAACAGGGCGTCAGCAGGAAGTCGTGCCGGCCGACCGTGTCCTCGACGATGCGCAGCATGACGTTGCTGCGGTTGGAATAGAGGGGGTCGCCGGTCGTCAGGTAGAGCTTGGAGGCATAGTCCAGGCTGCGGCCCGAACTGATCACCTCGGCCACGTCGTCGGCCTTGAAGGCCAGCATGTCGGACACCTGCTCGCCCTGCGGATCGATGACCCGCAGCCGCTGGCCGGCGTTCAGCCGGAAGGCGGCGCCGCTGCGGGGCGGGATCTCAATTGTCATTGGCGTTGCCCTTGAAGGGACAGCCAAGCGGCGGCGGCGACTTGAACGGCGGAGCCCAGCGCGGACCCACCTGACGACCGCTGTACTGGCGGGCCGCCGAGATCTCGCCATGACCGGCCAGCATCGGATTGGTCGAGCCGGCGATGGCCACGTCGCGCTTGAGGATCGAGGACTTCAGCTTTTCGTATCGGCCCTGTTCGCGCAGTGTCTCGAACTGGCCGTGCGGGTTGAAGACGATGGCCGGTCGCTCGAACCGGCGGGCGGGACGGCTGGCCCCGGGGTGCAGGCCGACCACGAAGAAGGCCTCTTCACCGAAGCTCATGGCGAAGTGCGGGCTGGCGACGTCGTCGCTGACGCGCGGGTCGTGCAGATAGCCGTTGAAGGCGTCCTTGTCGGCCAGCGACTGCAGCCGTTGCCACAAGGCCTCTTCGAACGCCGCCTCCTCCATCTGGTCAGGCTGGTGAAAGACCACTGCCAGGCTCTGGAACGGATGCGGGTCGGCCTTGTAGCGCTTGGCGAAGCGGGTCACGGCCGAGAAGATGGTGGTGTCGTCCCAGGCCGAACGCACGTCGCGCGCCTCGATGATCTCCATCTCGGCCCGGGCCAGCGCCGATTTGGCGCCGACGCAGGGAAACGACGAATCTTCCAGGAAGGCGGCGAAACGCTCGCCCAACCCCGGTTCCATGTTCAGTTCACCCATGCCCCATCAACCTCTTGAGGGCCGCCGACAACCGGCCCATCGAACGGATCTTGTCGACCCAGGAGAGGGCGATAAGCGGGCCAAGGTCGGTTTTGTTCACGTCGACGATGTAGATTCTTCCGTCGTGGCGATCGCGCAGGATGTCCAGTCCGCCCCAATCGGCCCCCATGCGGGCGTTGAATTGCGTGATCAGGGCCAGTTCGCGCGGACTGAAGACCTCGCCCGGCGAATGCAGGGTAGCGCGGCGGTTCTGGATGGCAAAGCGGCGCCCGGCCGGCTTGACCTTGATCCAGACCAGCACCGGCATCCCCCCGGCGCAGGGGGTGCGCAGGTCGCGGCAGGCGCCGGTCCGGTCCGCGGTGTCGACCAGCTTCTGGTAGACGCAGCCGGGCCTCGGGCTGAGCGGCCCGTGGACGATGCGGCCGTCATGGACGCCGTTCTTCTCGGACTTCTCGACGATGGGCCCGGCGGTGATCATCGGATCGACGCTGAGCGGATAACCGAACACCGCCTCGAAGACCGCCGCGACATGGCTCTTGGAGACGTCGGCGCAGCCGTAGTTGAGGCCGCGCAAGGGACCGGCGCTTTCCGGAACCCCGATGGTCACATCGTCGAAGTAGAAGGCGGCGGTCGCCGCCTGCGGCGTCCGGGCGACATCGATCCCGGCCCACATCGCGGCGGCGCGGATCAGGTACCAGGGGCGGGGGGTCTCCGGCGCGAACCAGATCGCCAGCGGACGATCCCGGGTCAGCCGGGCCAGGAGGGCCACGGGCCAAAGGACGGCCAGCCAAACGGCCCAGGCCGCGATCTCGGCGACGACATCGCCGTTCGGTGTCAGCCGGATGCCGGTCTTGCGGATCTCGAGCCGCCCGTCCTTCCAGGCGAAGTCGGAAAGCCATGGCGGAGCGCGGCCGTTCGTCGGAGCATCGAGGTGAGCGACCATGGCATGCCCAATGGCGGAGCCGGACCGAAGTTCCGCCATGGAGGGTGCGCCTGTTGACGACGCGCGGCAAGTCGGACGGAGCGGACCGGGGCGCCGGGGCGTTCAACGACCCATGACCTCCATCCTGCTCGCCCTCATGCTGGCCGCCAGCCCTGACATCTCGGCGGCCATCGGCGCCACCATCGTCTCCACCCATCCGGACGGGCGGCAGGCGACGCTGAGGCTCAAGGCCGATCACAGCTACAGCGCCGTCGGCCGCAAGGGCCAGCGCTCCGGCGGAAGCTGGACGCTCAAGGCCGGCAAGCTCTGCCTAAGCCAGAAGGCGCCCTATCCGGGGCCGTTTCCGGTGTGCAAGCCGATCCCGGCCGTGAAGGCCGGCGAGACCTGGAAGGACACCGCGTTCAACGGCGACAAGGTGACCAACCGGATCGTGCGGTAGGGACCCATCGCCAGCCCCACACTCCGATCATGCTCGCGAATGCGGGCATGATCGGAGATGAGGAAGAGCGGAGCGGCGCGGAGCCTCAGGTCAGGCTGAGGCCCTTCAGTTCCCCGTCCTTGCGCCAGTCCTCGATCAGCGAGATGAACGCCATCGATCCCTTGCCGTACGGCCCGTTGCGCGCCGCCAGGGCGCTCGGCTGGCCTTCATTGTTGTAGTAGCCGGGCGTGCATTCCTCGGCGAACTTCTGGCGCTGGATGGCGCTGTCGATCACTTCCTGCACCCAGGCGTCCTCGGCCGCCTGCTGGGCCTCGACGACGGTCGCCTGGCGGGCATGGGCCTCGCTGATGATGTAGGCGGCGTGCTTGGACTGCTCGTTCAGCATGTGCGGGTAGTTTGCGGTGAAGCCCGACTGGCTGTTGGCGAAGATGTAGCAGTTGGGGAAGCCGACCGAATGCATGCCGTGCAGGGTCGAGACCCCGTCGGCCCATTTCTGGCTGAGGGTCACTCCGTCCTTGCCGGTCACTTCATAGCCGGCGCGGCGGGCGTAGGAGGTGCCGACCTCGAAGCCGGTGCCGTAGATCAGGCAGTCGAGCTCGTACTCGACCCCGTTCACGACCACGCCCTTCTCGGTGATCCGGTCGACGCCTTTGCCGTCGGTGTCGATCAGGTGGACGTTGGGGCGGTTGAAGGTGTCCAGATACTCGTCGTGGAAGCAGGGGCGCTTGCAGAACTGGTTGTACCAGGGCTTCAGCGCCTCGGCCTTCTGCTTGTCGGCCACCACCTGGTCGACGCGGGCGCGGATCGATTCCATCTTCTGGAAGTCGGCCAGCTGCAGCAGCTCCATCGGATCGCCCGGACCCATCTCTCCCTTGGCGGCGCGGCGGGCGGCGGCAAGGCCGAGGTTGCGGATGATGTCGGTCCAGCCGTCGTTGACCAGATCTTCCTTCTGCCAGCCGCCGCTGACCAGGACGTTGAAGTTGTCCATCCGCGCCTGCTGCCAGCCGGGCTCCAGGCTGGCCGCCCATTCGGGATCGGTCGGCTTGTTGTTGCGCACGTCGATGGAGGAGGGGGTGCGCTGGAAGACGAACAGCTCCTTGGCGTGGGCCCCCAGGTGCGGCACGCACTGGACGCTGGTGGCCCCGGTGCCGATGATCCCGACCCGCTTGTCCGCCAGGCCCGTCAGCCCGCCCATCGGGCTGCCGCCGGTGTAGTCATAGTCCCAGCGGCTGGTGTGGAAGGTGTGGCCCTTGAAGCTGTCGACGCCGGGAATGCCGGGGAGCTTGGGGCGATGCAGGGGGCCGTTGGCCATGATCACATGGCGGGCCTTCATGGCATCGCCGCGGTTGGTGCGGATGATCCAGCGCTTGGCGTCCTCATCCCATTCCATGTCCTTGACCTCGGTCTGGAACAGGGCGTCGCGGTAGAGGTCGAAGTGGCGGGCGATGCGCTGGCAGTAGTCGAGGATTTCCGGCGCGCGGGTGTACTTCTCGACCGGCATGTAGCCGACCTCTTCCAGCAGCGGCAGGTAGACATAGCTCTCGATGTCGCAGGCCGCGCCGGGATAGCGATTCCAGTACCAGGTGCCCCCGAAGTCGCCGCCCTTCTCGATCATCCGAACATCGTCGATGCCGGCCTCGCGCAGCCGGGCGCCGGCCAGCAGGCCGCCGAAGCCGCCGCCGATGACCACCACCTCGACCTCGTCGGCCAGCGGCTCCCGGGTGAAGCCCGGCTTCACATAGGGGTCTTCCAGGTAGCGGCTGTAGTCGCCGGCGATCTCGACATACTGCTGGTTGCCGTCGGCCCGCAGGCGCTTGTCACGCTCGGCGCGGTACTTTGCGCGCAGGGCGGCGGGATCGATGTCTTTGAACAGAGCTTCGGCGGAGTCGGCCATCTGGAGAGGTTCCTGGATGTTTCGCTTATGGTTTTGACGGAGTGTCGATGTTTGCCGCTGGGTCAGGTCAAGCGTCGGATCTGCTGAGCTCGGCCGCGCCGGCCCAGAGCTTCTCCCGCTCCTTGAGCCGCCGGGCCTGTTCTTCCGGGTCCCAGCTGGAGCGCGGGCCGACCAGCATGCCGCCATCGACCACGAGATGGGTTCCGGTCACGAAGCCGCTGGCGGGGCCGGCCAGGTAGAGGGCCGCCTGGGCGATGTCATCCGCCTCGCCGGGCCGCTGGATCGGCTGGGCCATGTGGGCCCCGCTGCGCATCGTCAGCTGCACGGCGCTCTTGATCTGGCTGGGCATGTCGCCCGGGGTGAAGATGTTGGTCAGGATGAAGCCCGGGCAGATGGCGTTGACCCGGATGCTGTATTTGGAAAGCTCGGCCGCGGCGCATTTGCTGAGATGCAGCACCCCGGCCTTGGCCGCCGAATAGGCGATGGGGCCCATGCCGGCCGACAGGGCCGCGACGCTGGCGGTGTTGACGATCGCCCCGCCGCCGCGCGCCTTCATGTGCGGGATTGCGTAGCGCATGCCCAGCGCCACCGAGCGCAGCAGCAGGTTTTGGCTGTAGTCCCACAGCTCGCCGGTCATCTCCTCGAGAGACGTGGGCGAGCCGCCGGCGCCGGCGTTGTTGAACAGGATGTCGAGGCCGCCGAAGGTCTGGCTGGCGACCTCCATGGTCACCGCGATGTCGTCCTCGCTCATCACGTCGCAGGTCTGGAAGACGACCTGGCCCGGGAAGGCGGCCTCCAGCAAGCGGCCGCCGGCCTCGTCGATATCGGCGGCCAGCACCTTGGCGCCGGCCTCGACGAACCGCTCGACGCTGGCCCGTCCGATGCCCGAGGCGGCCCCGGTGATCACCGCGACCTTGCCGTCCAGACTGATGCTCATGGCGTATCGCTCCCTTGCCCCGATCATACAGAGGCTCCGGAAACCGACAAACCCGAAATTCGAAAAATCGAAAATGTCGCGGCTACGGGCGCTGAAAGGCCGTTCTCGCGATAGGAATCTAGGGGGCGAGCAGGCCGGTCATGGCCGGCCGGGCGTAGACGTCGGTCATCAGTTCGGGGGTCAGGCCATCGGTCCAGGCGATCAGGTCGGCGGCGGCGTTGACCGCGGCGCTGACCATCTGGGCGCCGAGGAAGGGGTCCACCGGCCGGATCGAGCCGTCCGCCGCCCCGTCGGCGATCATCGAGGCGAAACGCTGGCTGACCCGGTCGGACCGCCACACGGCGCTGGCCCGCATCGCCTCGGGCAGGGCCTGCAGAGCCGAGAACCGCAGCAGCAGGCCGTCGGGCTCGGCCTGCCTGGCCACCAGCGCCGCGACGCTGCTGGACAGCGCGCTCCACTGGTCCGGCGCGGCGGCCAGGGCCGCCTCCTGGGTGGCGCGGATAACCTCGAAGGTGCGGTCGAAGCAGGCGACGACGATGTCGTCCTTGGCTTCCATGTGATGGTAGAAGCTGCCCTTGGTCAGGTTCAGCCGCGCGGCGATGCTGCTGACCGAGGCCCCGCGATAGCTGCGCTCGTTGATCAGCGGCGTCGCCGCCCGTAGGAAGGTCTCGCTGGCCGCGTCGCCCCCGCCGGCGGCTATGGGACGCGGGGCGATGGCCAGGGGCGTGGGGGCAAAGGTCCGGCCGGGCGCCGCCAGTCCCTTGCACAGGATGTCGAACATGCGCGCCCGCAAGCGGGGGAAGTCCTCGACGTCGTAGCGCGACAGCCAGGCCGACGACCAGTAGAGCTGCTCCAGCAGCATGTGGGCCCGCGCCGCCCGCGCCAGCCGGTCGAGATGGAAATAGCCCGGCGCGGCGAACAGCGCCTGCACCTTGTCGAACAGGGCGCGGTAGGCTTCGGCCACCGGCGCGCGGTGCTCGTCGCTGAGCGCCCGCACGTCGCTGAAGATGGTCATCGGCGGCTCGGCCCGGCTGCGCACCCGGGTCTGCAGCGCCAGATGCTCGTCCAGCAGGGCGCCGATGCGGCCGGCCAGCTCGCTCTCGCGTCCGGCCGCCTCGACCATGGCGTCCAGCCGGCGCAGGCCATGCAGGAAGCAGTCGACCGCCAACAGTTCCTTTCGCCGATAGTAGTAGGTGATGCTGGTGGTGGTCAGCTCGACCTTGGCCCCGACGTCGGCCAGGGTCATGCCCTTGAGGCCCTCCTTGTTGAGCACCTCAATGGCGGCGGCCAGCACCGCCTCCTTCCGCCGCTCGAAGCGGGCGGTGGCGGGCCTGGGCGGGGCGGCGATGTCGGCGGAGTCGGACATAGGGAATGCTTAGACGATCCGTGTCCGTCAGGCCATTGGGCCGGCCGTCGCACCAGCGATCCTTCTCCCTCCTGGGGGAGAAGGAAATCGTTGCTTTACCGATCCTCGATCAACATCGCCGCGCCCTTCTCGGCCATCATCAGGGTTGGGGAGTTGGTGTTACCGCTGACGATGCGTGGCATGGCGGAGGCGTCGACGACTCTCAGACCCCCAATGCCGCGAACCCGCATCCGCGCGTCGAGCACGGCCATCGGGTCGCCGTCCGGTCCCATGGCCGCCGTGCCGACCGGATGAAAGATGGTCGTCCCAAGGGCCTGGGCGGCGGCAAGCAACTTGGCATCGGAAGTCTTTTCGGGACCAGGCCGGTATTCCTCCGGCCGGTATTTCGCCAGCGGCTGCTGGCCGACGATGGTCCGGGTCAGGCGGAGGGCCTCGATGGCCACCTGCCGGTCCTCCTCGGTGGAGAGGTAGCCCGGCGCGATGCGCGGGGCCGTGTCCGGGTCCGGCGAGACGACATGCACCTCGCCCCGGCTGCTGGGCCGCAGGTTGCAGACGCTGGCGGTGAAGGCCCCGAACGGATGCATGCCGTCGCCCCACTTGTCGAGCGACAGGGGCTGGAAGTGGAATTCCAGGTTGGCGGTGGCGTAGCGGGGGTTGGACCTGGCGAACAGGCCGACCTGCGACGGCGCCATGGTCAGCGGTCCGTTGCGGAACAGGGCGTAGTCGAGGCCCATCAGTCCGCGCCGGATGAGGTTGGCGTAGTCGGTGTTGAGGGTGCGCACGCCGCTGACCTTGAACACCGGGCGGATCTGCAGATGGTCCTGCAGGTTGGCGCCGACCCCCGGCGAAGCCTGCGTGACGGGAATGCCCGCCGCCGTCAGCCGGGCCGGATCGCCGATCCCCGAACGCTGCAGGATGGCCGGCGAGCCGATGGCCCCGGCCGCCAGCACCACCTCGCCCCGGGCCCGCGCCGTCACGGTCCGCCCGTGCCGGCGATACACGACGCCGACCGCCCGGCCGCCCTCGACCAGCACCCGGTCGACGGTGACGCCGGTCTCCAGCGTGAGGTTCGGCCGCTTCAGCACCGGCTTGAGGAAGGCGGTCGCCGCGCTGACCCGCAGGCCGCGCCGCTGGTTGACCTGGAAGTATGACGAGCCCTCGTTGTCGCCGGTGTTGAAGTCGTCGACCTTCGCAAACCCCGCCGCCGCGGCCGCGTCGCGGATGGCGTCGAGGATTTCCCAGCGGATGCGCGGATACTCCACCCGCCACTCGCCGCCGGAGCGGTGCTGGTCGTTGGGCGGGGCGACATGGTCCTCGTGCTTCAGGAAGGCCGGCAGCACGTCCGCCCAGCCCCAGCCCTGCAGGCCCAGCTGACGCCAGCCGTCGTAGTCGGCGGCCTGGCCGCGCATGTAGATCATGGCGTTGATGGCCGAACTGCCGCCGATCACCTTGCCCCGGGCGTAGGCCAGGGACCGTCCGCCCAGCCCTTCCTCGGCGGCGGTCTCGAACATCCAGTCCGAGCGCGGGTTGCCGATGGCGAACAGGTAGCCGGCCGGGATGTGCAGCCAGACCCAGTCGTCCTTGCCGCCCGCCTCGAGGATCAGCACCTTGCGGGCCGGATCGGCCGACAGCCGGTTGGCCAGCAGGCAGCCGGCCGAGCCGGCGCCCACGATGATGTCGTCCCAGAGGATGTCCCCGCTCATGGCGGCGATCCTAGAGCGCGCCGCGTCCCACCCCAAGGTGGGCCACGCATACGAAGCGGGTCGATCGCCAAGCGGCTCAAGCGAGAACCGCGCTTGACGTAGGGGCGCGGCGGGTTTCGAATGTCCGGTACGCTCCGCAAGAGAGCCGGGAGATACGCCATGCCCTATGTCGAAGGCCAGACCGTCCACGACGCCGACGCCCATGTCATGGAGCTGCCCGGCACTATCGAGCAGTATATCGACCCCGCCTATCGCGAAGCCCTGTCGGCGAAGCTGCGTAAAAAGTCCGACGGGTTCGCCGACGAGGCCCGCGCCCTGCAGCAGGATCCGGACTTCCGGGCCGGCGCCGACGAGGCGTTGCTGCTGCGCAAGAACTACCAGGCCATGGGGGCTTTCGATAAGGCCGACCGGCCACGCGCGGTCGACCTGCTGGGGTTCGCCAGCCAGCTCGTCTTCTCCACCGCCGGCCTGTTCCTGTTCAGCCTCGAGCACGGCGACGACGCGACCCTGGCCGTCGAGGCGGCCCGGGCCCACAACCGCATGATGATCGACTACTGCTCGGTCGACCGCCGCCTGCTGCCGACGGCCTACGTGCCGTTGGTCGACCGCGCCCGCGCCGTCCAGGTGGCCCGCGAGGCGATTGCGATGGGCGCCAAGGGCCTGATGATCCCCAGCCGGGTTCCGAAGCACCACGCCCCCAGCCACGCCGACTTCGACCCGCTCTGGGCCCTGGCACAGGAGGCCGGCCTGCCGATCCTGTTCCACGTCGGCGGCGAGCAGAAGACCGACCCGGCCTACTTTGAGAACGGCGGGCCGCAGGTGCTCGACTTCCACGGCGGGGCCGAAGACCCTGCCGGTGCTGGTCTTCGACGGCGTCTTCGATCGCTTCCCGGACCTGAAGTTCGGGGCCATCGAGCTGGGCGCCGGCTGGCTGCCCAGCCTGATGCAGTTCATGGATTCAGCGGCCCTGGCCTTCCATCGCGAAGAGCGCATCCAGAAGCTTTCGGCGAAACCCAGCGAGATACTGAAGCGGCAGTTCTTCGCCACCCCCTACCCGCACGAGAACGTCGGCTGGATCATCGCCAATGGCTGCGAGGACATCGCCCTCTTCTCGAGCGACTACCCGCACGTCGAGGGCGGCCGCAATCCGCTGAAGCGTTTCAACGAAAGCCTGGACGGGGTGTCTGCGACGGCGCGCCGCAAGTTCTTCCGCGACAACTTCATCGCCATGATGGGCAAGGGCCTGGCCGAGGATCTGCGGGACATCCCCGGCCAGGTCGCCGCCTGAGCAGGTAAAAACGGGCGGAGCCATCGCCCCGCCCGTTTCCCGATCGGTCCCCGACCATGAGACTCCCTTCCCCCTCCATGGGGGAAGGGTTGGGGATGGGGGTGCTCGCAGCGGCCCATAAGCGAAGGTCAAAGAGGGCGCAGAAGCCTCAAGAGCGCTTCCGCCCACATCGAGCGAACACCCCCTCCCAACCCTCCCCCATAGAGGGGGAGGGCTTTCTGTGCGGAGCTGGAGATCAGCCTTCGATAAACGCCAGCAGATCGGCGTTGATCTGGTCGGCGTGGGTGGTCGGCATCCCATGCGGATAACCGGCGTACGTCTTGAGCACCGCGTCCTTGATCAGCGCCGCCGCCTTCGGGGCCGAATTGGCGTAGGGCACGACCTGGTCGTCGTCGCCGTGCATCACCAGGGTCGGGACGCTCAGCGCCTTGAGGTCGTCGGTGAAGTCGGTTTCCGAGAAGGCGGCGATGCCGTCGTGGTGGGCCTTTACGCCGCCCATCATGCCCTGCCGCCACCAGTTCATCCGCACGCCCTCCTTCGCCGTCACGCCATCCCGGTTGTAGCCGTAGAAGGGGATGGTGAAGTCCCAGTAGAACTGAGCGCGGTTCTCGGCGGTGTCCTTGCGGATGCCGTCGAACAACGCCATCGGCACGCCGTCGGGGTTCGCATCGGTCTGCAGCATGAGCGGGGTGACGGCGCTGATCAGCACGGCCTTGGCCACCCGTCCCTGACCCTTCCGGGCGACATAGCGGGCGACTTCGCCGCCGCCGGTCGAGTGGCCGATATGGATGGCGTCCTTCAGGTCCAGCGCCTCATAGAGTTCGGCGGCGTCGCTGACGTAGGTGTCCATGTCGTGGCCGCCCGCGGTCTGGGCCGAGCGGCCGTGGCCCCGGCGGTCATGGGCGATGACCCGGTAGCCGCGGGCCAGGAAGAACATCATCTGGCTGTCCCAGTCGTCCGAGCTGAGCGGCCAGCCGTGGTGGAAGACGATCGGTTGGCCGGAGCCCCAGTCCTTGTAGAAGAGGTCCGTGCCATCGCTGGTGGTGAAGATCGTCATGGTCCTGCTCCTTGGGTTGGACTGGGGCTGAGCGTTGAAATCAGGCGGCGTCGACGAGGACGATTTCAGCATCCTCGAGGGCTGTGACAGTCAGTATGGCCTCGTTGGCGATGGCGGCGCCGTCGCGCGCGTCGATGCGCACCCCGTTGACCTCGACTGAGCCAAAGGCCGGCACCAGGTAGCCGTGGCCGCCCTCGCGGAGGGCATATTCGGCCGTCTCGCCGGCCTTCAGCGTGGCGCCGACGATGCGGGCGTTGGTGCGGATCGGCAGGGCGTCGTCGTCATTGGCGAAGCCGCTGGCCAGGGTCACGAACCGACCCGAACGATCGCCCTTGGGGAAGGGCTTGGCGCCCCAGGCCGGGGCCTCGCCGCGGCTGGCCGGCTCGATCCAGATCTGGAAGATCTTCGTCGTGTCGCTCTCGCGGTTGTACTCGGAGTGGCGCACGCCGGACCCGGCGCTCATCACCTGCACATCGCCCGCCTCGGTGCGGCCGGTGTTGCCCAGGCTGTCCTGGTGGGTGATCGCCCCCTCGCGGACGTAGGTGATGATTTCCATGTCGGCGTGCGGATGCGGCGGGAAGCCGGTGCCGGGAGCGATGGTGTCGTCGTTCCACACCCGGATCGGGCCCCAGCCCATCCTGGCCGGATCGTAGTAGCCGGCAAACGAGAAGTGGTGCTTGGCGTCGAGCCAGCCGTGGTTGGCGCCGCCGAGGGTCGAGAAGGGTCTGCGTTCGATCATGACTGTCTCCGGGGGAGCGTCCGTTCGCTCCGTTGCCCAGAAGATGCAGACAGACCGTCCGACAAGAAATAGAAACATCAGAACTTCATTGTTTCCGGAAATGACATGCGCCGCCTTCCCGATTTCGAAGCCTGGGCCGTGTTCGCCAAGGTGGCCGAGCTGGGCTCCTTCTCGCGGGCGGCTGACGAGCTCGGGCTTTCCAAGCCGACGGTCTCGAAAGTCATCGGGCGGCTTGAGGCCAGTCTCGGCTTTTCGCTGCTGAACCGCACCTCGCGGCGGCTGGCCCTGACCGAGGCCGGCCGCGCCTCGCTGGACCGGGCCGTGCGGATCCTCAGCGAAGGCCAGGCGGCGGAGGACGAGGCGCTGGCGCAGTCGACCATCCCGCGCGGCCGGGTGCGGATCAGCGCGCCCCTGTCCTTCGGCATCGCCTATCTGGGCGCGGCCCTGACCGGGTTCCTGGCGGCGTATCCGGAGATCACCCTGGATCTGGCGCTCAGCGACCGGCACGTCGATGTGGTGGCCGAGGGGTTCGATCTGGCGGTGCGCATCGCCAGCCTGGAGGACTCCTCCCTGCTGGCCCGACGGCTGTGCACGGTGCGCCTGCTGCTTGTCGGGGCCCCGGCCTATTTCGAGCGGCGCGGGCGGCCCAGCCATCCCGGCGAACTCGTCAGTCATGAGGCGATGATCTACACCGGCGGGGCATCGCGCGGCGTCTGGCGTTTCACCCACCCGACCTTCGGCGAGGCGGCGGTCGAGCCGGCGGCGCGGCTGCTGACCGACAACGCCGACATGCTGATCCCCGGGTTGCTGGCCGGCCAGGGCCTGGCGCTGCAACCGGAATTCCTGGTCTGGCGTGAACTTCGGGACGGTCGGCTGGAGGTGGCCATGCCGGATTGGGCGCCGCCGCTGCTCGGCCTCTACCTGCTGACTCCGCCCAGCCCCCTGCGACCCTTGCGGGTGCAGGTGCTGGTGGAGCATCTGGCCCGGTCCCTGGCCGATCCGCCATGGGTCTCCGGGCGCTGAACGCTATTCGTCGTCGGGTTCATCTTCCAGCGTCACGGCCACGTCGCCGTTGGCCGACAGCCGGACGGTGCCGTCCTCGACCGTCGCGACCAGGCCGCCGTCGATATAGTGGTGGTGATCGTGGGTCGTGGATTGCTTGGTCAGTTTGATGCGGTTGCCTTCGACGGCATCCACGGTGCCGACATGGACGCCGTCGGCTCCGATGACTTCGGCGTGCTCTTTGATCTGGTCTAGAATGGACATGGTGTCTCCTTTCGAGCCCTAACGAGCGGCGGGCGCTCGCGGTTGCCAAGCAAGGGGCTTGCCGGACCCAGGGGCGCCCCTGCAAAAGGAGCGACGCCAAAAATAGAGAGGACGCCGCCATGACCTTCAAGCCCTTCGACCTGACCGGCAAGGTCGCCCTGATCACCGGCGGCAACGGCGGCATCGGACTTGGCATGGCCGAGGGCCTGGCCGCGGCCGGGGCCGACATCGTCATCTGGGGGCAGAACCCCGACAAGAACGCCAGGGCCGAAGAGACCCTGAAGGCTTACGGAACCAAGGTGCTGGTGCGGCAGGTCGATGTCTCCGACGAGCAGGCCATCGTGCGCGGCGTCGCTGAGGCCCTGGCCGAGATGGGCCGGCTCGATTTCGTGGTCGCCAACGCCGGCGTCGGCAAGGGCGCGGCCTTCACCGAGATGACCACCGACAACTGGCGCCGGGTCACCACCGTCAACCTCGACGCCGTGTTCTGGACCTTCCGCGAGGCCGCCAAGCACATGGTCGAGCGGGCCGGGGCCGGCGATCCGGGCGGCAGCCTGCTGGTCACCTCCTCGACCTCGGCCATCCACGGCGCGCCGCGTAACCAGGCCTACGCCTCGTCGAAGGCCGCCGTTCAGGCGATGATCCGCGGCCTGGCCGTGGAGTTCGCCCGCTACGGCATCCGCGCCAACGCCGTGCTGCCGGGCTGGATCCGCTCGGACATGACCGCCGGCGCCCAGGCCAACGACAAGTTCAACGACAAGGTCATCAGCCGCGTGCCGATGCGCCGCTGGGGTGAGCCGGACGACTTCGCGGGCCTGGCCGTCTACCTCGCCTCCGACGCCTCGCGCTTCCACACCGGCGACAGCCTGGTGATCGACGGCGGCTACACCATCTTCTAGAGGCGCGCTCTTGTCCCAGTCCTTCCCCGAGATCCGCGAAGCGGTCGCCAAGCTCTGCGCCGGGTTCCCCGGTTCCTACTGGCAGGCGCTCGACCGCGACCGCATCTACCCCACCGAGTTCGTCACCACCCTGACGCAGGCCGGCTTCCTGTCGGTGTTGATCCCGGAGGAGTACGGCGGCTCGGGGCTCGGGCTAGGGGCGGCGACGGCGGTGCTGGAGGAGATCCACCGCTCGGGCTGCAATGGCGGCGCCTGTCACGCCCAGATGTACACCATGGGCACCATCCTGCGGCACGGCACCCCGGCCCAGAAGGAAAAGTACCTGCCGGCCATCGCCAGCGGCGAGCTGCGGCTGCAGGCCTTCGGCGTCACCGAGCCCACCAGCGGCACCGACACCACCCGCCTGCGCACTTCCGCCAAGAGGGTGGGGGACAAATACGTCGTCAACGGCCAGAAGATCTGGATCAGCCGGGCCGAGCACAGCGACCTGATGGTCCTGCTGGTGCGCACCACGGCACGCGAGGATGTGGCCAAGCCGTCGGACGGCATGAGCGTGCTGCTGGTCGACATGCGGGCGGCGGTCGACAACGGCCTGACCATCCGGCCGATCCGCACCATGCTCAACCACGCCACCACCGAACTGTTCTTCGATAACCTGGAAGTCCCGGTGGAGAACCTGATCGGGGCCGAGGGCAAGGGCTTCAGGTACATCCTCGACGGCATGAACGCCGAGCGCATCCTGATCGCCAGCGAGTGCATCGGCGATGGCCGCTTCTTCATCGACCGCGCCTCGGCCTACGCCAAGGAGCGCGAGGTGTTCGGCCGTCCGATCGGGCAGAACCAGGGCATCCAGTTCCCCATCGCCAGGGCCCATGTCCAGCTGACCGCCGCCTCGCTGATGGTCGACAAGGCGGCGGCCATGTTCGACGCCGACGAGCCCTGCGGCACGGAGGCGAACATGGCCAAGATGCTGGCCAGCGAAGCCAGCTGGTTCGCCGCCGATATGTGCGTCCAGACCCACGGCGGTTTCGGCTTCGCCGAGGAGTACGACATCGAGCGGAAATTCCGCGAGACGCGGCTCTACCAGGTGGCCCCGATCAGCACGAACCTGATTCTCAGCCACGTCGGCACGCATGTGCTGGGGCTGCCCAAGTCGTTCTGATTTTCCGCTCATCCCGGCGAAGGCCGGGATCCAGCGGGGCCCATGACTCTGATCCAAATTGCCCCGGTTCGCGGGCCAACCTCTTCAAAGCGGTGCGTGAGCTGGATCCCGGCCCTCGCCGGGATGAGCGGGTTGTGGGGGCTTCAAGCCCACCTTCTGACGCCTCCGCAGAATAACATTCACGCTCGTGAGAGTGAGTGTTGACAGATGGGCGAACATTGTCGCATCGTCCGCTCAACGGCCCCGCATCAAGACGGGCGCCGAAGGGAGGGAATGATGAAGCGTTACCTGCTCGCGACGGCCTGCGCCGTCGCCCTGGGCGTCGCCACGCCGGCGCTCTGCCAGACCGAAGCCGCCGCGCAGCCGGCCCCCGCCACTGATAGTCCGGCAGACGTCGACGAGGTCATTGTCTCGGCCACCCGCCGCGACGAAAAAATCCAGGACGTCCCGCTCAGCATCACCGCCTATTCGCAGGAAGAGCTGACCGCCAAGGGCGCCGTCGGCTACGAGGGCCTGGCCGCGGAGACCCCCGGCGTGGTGTTGAACCGCCCGACCGCCAACTTCAACAACTTCACGGCCCGCGGCGTCGCGACCAACGGCTATGGCGCCAACCTGCAGAGCACGGTCGCCATCTACATCGACGAACTGCCGATCTCGACCATCGGCAACACCACGGTGCTGGACCCCAACATCTACGACATCGAGCGGGTCGAGTTCCTGCGCGGGCCGCAGGGTACGCTGTTCGGCTCCGGATCGCTGTCGGGCGCCCTGCGCATCCTGACCAAAAAGCCCGATCTGAGCGAATTCGACGTCTCTGCCCTGGTCGACCTGGGCATCGCGGACGGTGACGCTTTGCGCCAGCGCTACAACGTCATGGTCAACGCCCCGATCATCAAGGACACGCTCGGCGTCCGCGTCGTCGGCTTCTACCGCGACGAGGAAGGCTGGGTGGACAACCTCGGCACCGGGAAAAACAACGCCAACACGCTGATCGACTGGGGCGGCCGCCTGAACGTCCTGTGGGAGCCGACCGACCGGCTGTCGATCAAGTTCCTGGCCTCCTACGAGAACTCCAACCCCAAGGACTCCGGCCTGACCGACCCGACCCTGGGCTGGGACAAGCGCGTCTCCGATCGCCCTGACCAGTTCGTCGGCAAGCTGACGACCTACAACGCCACCGTCGACTACCAGTTCGACGGCGCCCGTCTGACCAGCTCGACCACCCAGTCCAAGTTTGACCAGAAGTTCTTCGTCGACCTGGCCGGCACCTTCGGCGGGGCCATCCCCTTCGCCCTCGACGCGCTCGGCTACCAGGACACCTTCGTCGAGGAGGCGCGGCTGGTGTCCGATCCGGGGGGCAAGTGGGACTGGTCGATCGGCGGCTTCTACCTCAAGCGCCGGCTGGACGTGGACTATCAGTATCGCTCGACCGAGGAGTTCCTGGCGGCGCGCGGCATCACCGGCATCCCCGACGAATACTACAATATTCTGTACGGCCACTTCATCAGCCACGAGAAGGCGGTGTTCGGCGAGCTGACCTACCGCTTCACCGACGACCTGTGGGTGACCGGCGGCATGCGCTACGCCTCGGTCGACTCGCAGGGCTTCACGGAGGGCGGATTCAACTCGGACTACTTCGTCAGGGCGCTGTTCTTCATTCCCGGCCCGCTGGCCGTCACCGCCATCCCCAAGTCCACCGGGGTGAAGGTCGAGGCTTCCGATCCCAGCTGGAAATTCAGTGTGTCCTGGCGGCCGATGCCGAACATGACCACCTATTTCAGCTACTCGACCGGCTTCCGAACGCCGGTTGTCAACGCCTTCCGCGGCGTGCCCAGCTCGATCGACCCGACCGACCTCATCATTCCTGACGGGGCCGACTCCGACGACCTGACCAACTACGAACTGGGCCTGAAAGGCCGTTGGTTCGACGGCAAACTGAATGCCAACCTGGCCCTCTACTACATCGACTGGCAGAACATTCAGGTCCAGGCCAACCGTGTCTCCGACAGCATCCAGTTCGCCACCAACATCGGCGGGGCGGTGTCGAAAGGTTTCGAGTTCGAGATCATGGTGCTGCCGACCGAGGGCCTGACGCTCGGTCTCAACGGCGGCGTCAACGAGTCCAAGGTCACCGACCTCACGGCGGCGGAAGCGGCCATCTCCGGCGCGGAACCGGGCTCGCGGCTGTCATTCCCCAAGTTCCAGGCCTCGGCCTACATCAACTACCGCTGGGCGCTAGGCTCCTGGGGCGAGGCCAATGCCTCGGTCGTCTATTCCCACATCGGCTCGTTCCCGGGCTCCTTCCCGAACGTGCCGGGCAACCCCGCCGCGACGGCGCCGACCTACGACTATACGGACGCCTGGGACAACGTGAACGCCAACTTCGCGGTCGCCTTCGACAAGTTCACGGTCGGGGCCTACGTCGAAAACCTCTTCGACGAGCACAAGATCACCTACGTCCACCCCGAGGCCTTCGTGGCCAGCCGCTACGCCACCCAGCGGCCGCGCACCATCGGCATCCGCCTGAGCTACGACTTCTGATGGCCGATGCGTCTCCCCAGGCGGCGGGCGCTTCAGCGTCCGGCGCCGCTCCCGGCCTCTACAGGCCGGGTGCGCGGGCCTGGTTCGTGCTCGGCGTGCTCTGTTTCGTCTATGTGCTGAACTTCCTGGACCGGCAGCTGCTGTCGATCCTGGCCAAGCCGATCCAGGACGATCTGGGCGTCTCCGACGGCCAGATCGGCCTGATCACGGGGCTGTACTTCGCCCTCTTCTACTGCACCATCTCGATCCCGGTCGGCTGGCTGGCCGACCGCACCAACCGGGTGAAGCTGGTGGCCATCGCTTGCGGCCTGTGGAGCGCCGCCACCATCGCCTGCGGGGTGTCCTCCAGCTATCCGCAGCTGGTCGTGGCTCGCATGGCCGTCGGGGTGGGGGAGGCCGGCGGCGTGCCGCCCTCCTACGCCATCATCAGCGACTACTTCGGCCCCGGCACCCGGGGCACCGCGCTCGGCCTGTTCAACCTCGGCCCCGCCATCGGCCAGATGCTGGGCGTCGCCTTCGGGGCCTCCATCGCCGCCGCCTTCGACTGGCGCAGCGCCTTCGTGGCGGTCGGCGCGGTCGGGGTGGCGACGGCGGTGCTGGTCTTCTTCACCCTGCGCGAGCCGCCACGCGGCGGCCTCGACCGGGCGGCGGACGCCACGCCGGAGGCCCCGCAGATCCGGGAGTCCTTCTGGACCACCTGCCGCCTGTTCTTCGCCCGTCCGGTGCTGCGGCTGACCGCCCTGGCCGGCGGCGCCACCCAGTTCGTAACCTACGCCCTGCTCAACTTCGCCACCCTGTTCCTAATGCGGGAAAAGGGCATGACGTTGCAGGAGGTCGCCCTCTGGTACGCCCTCGTCATCGGCATCGCCGGCGGCGGAGGCATCTTCGCGGCCGGCCGCCTCGCCGACTGGCTCGTGCCGAAGACCAAGCGGGCCTATGCTTGGCTGCCTGCGGCTTCCCTCACCCTGGCAGTCCCTTTCTACGTCGCCTTCGTCTGGGCCCCGACCTGGCAGCTGTCGCTGCTGTTCCTGACGGTCCCGATGTTCCTCAACTACTTCTACCTGTCGCCCTCGGTGGCGCTGGTCCAGGAAGAGGTCAAACCGCACCAGCGGGTGCTGTCGGGAGCGTTGCTGCTGCTGGTCATGAACCTGATCGGCCTGGGCCTCGGGCCGACCTACCTCGGGGCGGTCAGTGATTGGCTGAAGGCCGGCCATCCGGACAACTCGCTGCAGATGGCGCTGTACACCCTCGTGCCGTTCTACCTGCTGGCGGTGGTGCTTTACCTGATCCTCGGCCGCGCACTCGGGCGCGAAGAAAAGCTTGCCAGGGCTGGAGCGACCGCATGATCACCTTGAGGACCGTTTCCTTCTCCCCCTGGGGGAGAAGGTGGCGCGCAGCGCCGGATGAGGGGTCGCGCCAGACTGTCAGGACATGGCGGCGGTGGGCTCAGACCGTGTGGGGCGCCGGTGGGACCCCTCATCCGATCCCTTCGGGGCCACCTTCTCCCCCAAGGGGAGACGGAAAGCCGGTTGGTCTCGGCCTGTTGT
>SDZP01000326.1 GCA_004144935.1 Caulobacteraceae bacterium
CGTCTATGGCGTGCCGGTGCCGGGCCAGGACGGCAAGGCGGGCATGGCGGCGCTGACCGTCGACGACGACTTCGACGTGGCGACCCTCTACCAGCGGGTCGAGAAGGACATGCCGGCCTACGCCCAGCCGATGTTCATCCGCCTGCAGCGGCAGATCGAGACCACGGGCACCTTCAAGTACCGCAAGGTGGACCTGGTCGAGGAAGGCTTCGATCCGGCCCGGACCAAGGAGCCGATCTACTTCAAGAGCCCGCAGAAGAAGGCCTATGTGAAGCTGACCAAGGCGACCTACGGCAAGCTGCTCGAGGGCGGGGTCAAGCTCTAGGGCTTGTCGAAGCGGCCTGCGATCATAGCGCGGTTGCGCGGCGTCCAGGCTCTTCCCGGCGGGGGTGCGCGCGGGCTAGCCCGGGAACACCAGATACCCGGTTTTCGGAAAATGGACGTGGACCTTGCCGACGGCCGGATCCTCGCGGGCGATGACGGTGCGGTCGCGGGCGGCGGCGACCAGGGTCCCACGGATAGGGTCGCGGCCGTAGTCGTCGGCCATGACGGCGACGGTCTGGCCCGGCGTCAGCTGCTGGGGGTTGGCGGCGTCGTGGTCCGGGGCGGGGGCGGGTTCGGCGGCCTTCATGGCGGCCGTATCGAACGGCCTGCCGGACAGGGCCTCGCGGTCCTTGATGAAGTCGGCCGGGACGTTATCGCCCAGCTCACCGAAGATCACCGGCACCGTGGTCTGGAAGAACAGCCGGTCGGCCCACAGATTGATCGCCCAGTCGAGCCCGCCGCGCACCGCCGTCGGATCGGGAAAGCGGTGCTCGAGCTCGGCGAGGATGACCTGGCTGTCGCAATAGACGTCGGCGCCGATCTGTAGCGACGGGGTGCGGCGATAGCCGCCGGTCAGCGGCGTGTAGTCGGGCTTGGGCATGATCACCGGGATCACCACCGACGACCAGGCGAGGCCCTTGAGCCCGAACATCAGGCGGACTTTCTCGGAGAATGGCGAGGTGTCGTAGTGGTGCAGGATCGGCGTGGTCATGGGCGGCTCCTCGGTCTTTTTTGAAGCCTAGGCGGGGCGACGGAGGGTCAACCAAGGGGATTCGATTGTTCAGCCACGACCCTTCTCCCGACAAGCGGGAGAAGGGTTCGTGCGCCACCCCTCCGCCTAGTTGACCACCTTCCCGTCCGCATCGACCACGATCACCGGGCCATACCCCAACCCCTTGAGGTCCTTCTCGATCTTCGCCCGGTCGCCGACCACGACCCAGATGACATCGCCGGCCTTGACCACCCGCTTGGCGGCGGCGTTGACCGCGGCGACGTCGACGGCCTTCAGGCCGGGGGCGTAGGTGTCCCAGAAGTCGGCGGGGCGCTCCAGGGTGTAGAGGCTGGAGAGGGAGCCCAGGACGGCGCCGCCGGTCTCCCATTGGCCGGGCAGCGATTGGGTCATCTCGGTCTGGGCCTTGGCCAGTTCGTCGGCGGTGATCGGCCGGGTCGTGCCGATCTCGGTCAGTTCCTTGCGGAACTCGATCATCGACTCCCTGGTCTTGTCGGTCTGCACGCCCGAGAAGGCGACGAAGGCGCGCGGGCCGAGCGAGCCGTTCAGGAAGCTGCTGGCGCCGTAGGACCAGTGCTTGTCCTCCCGTAGGTTCATGTTCAGTCGGCTGACGAAAGAGCCGCCGAAGACGTTGTTCAGCAGCTCCACCGAGCGCTCGCTGCTCTCGTCGCGCGGGGCGGCGGGTATGGCGGCGAGGATGGTGGTCTGCTGGGCGCCGGGCCGGTCGACCAGGTAGATGGCGCGCTGGGCGGGGGCGGCCGGCGGCAGGGTGGCGCGGACCGCCGGGGTTTGGGATTTCCAGCCGCTGAAGCGTTGTTCCAGCCTGGCGGTCAGCTCGGCCATGGTGATGTCGCCGACAGCGACCAGCATGGCCCCGTTGGGGTTCATCTGGGCCTTGTGGTAGGCGACCAGATCCTCGCGGGAGACGCTGTTGATCGAGGCCTCGGTGACATTGTTGCCGTAGGGGTGGCCGGGGCCATAGAGCTTCTCGGCGAAGACCCGGAAGGCCACCGACTGCGGCTGCTGCTTGGCCCGTTCCAGGCCGGCGATCTCCAGCTTCTTGAGGCGGTCGAGCTCGGCCTGCGGGAAGGTCGGGCGCAGGACCACGTCGGCCATCAGGTCGAGCGAGGGATCAAGGTTGGCCTTCAGGGCCGAGAGGCCGACCGAGGAGAACAGCGAGCCGCCGCCGGTGGTCAGGCTGGCCCCCAGTTCCGACTGCTGGCGGCTGATGGCCAGGGCGTCGCGGCTCCCCGCCCCCTCGTCCAGCATGTTCATGGTCAGGCCCGCGACCGAGCGATCGCCAGCCGGCAGGTTGGCGTAGCCGCCGGGGAAGATCATCGACATCTCGACCACCGGCACCGCCGTGCGGCGGGCCAGCACGACCTTCATGCCGTTCGACAGGGTGGCGGTCTCGTACTTGTCGAAGGCGGCCGCGGCGATGGCGCCGACGGGCGGCGCGGCCTCGCGCTTGCCCTCCGGAACGGTGGCGTCCTGGAAGGGATAGGGCGTCAGTTCGAGGGTGAAGTCGCCGTCGGTCAGCCAGTCGGTCCCGGCCTTCTTCAGATCGGCGGGGGTGGCGGTCCTCCAGGTCTCCAGGGTGCGCTTGTAGGCGTCGGGGCTGCCGCGGAAGACCTGGGACTCGGCCAGGATGTCAGACTTGCCGCCGAAGCCGCCGATGCGCTCGGCGCCGCGCACGAAGCCGGCGGCGCGGGACACCCTGATCTTGTCGAGCTCGGCCTGGGTCGGGCCGTCGCGCAGAAGCCTGGCCATCTCGTCCTCGACGACGCTCTCGATCCGCGACAGCGGCACGCCGGGCTTGGCGGTGACATGGATATGGAAGGTCGAGCCGATCTCGGCCTCGTACTGGAAGGCGCTGACGTCGGTGGCGATCTGGTCGTCGTAGACCAGGCGCTTGTAGAGCCGGGCGGTCTTGTCGGAGGCCAGCACGTCGCTGAGCAGGGCCAGTTGGTCGGACTGCGGCGACCCGCCGGGCGGCGTGTTCCAGACACGGTACCAGCGGGCCTGGGCGACCCGGTCCTGGACCTCGGCCCGCTGGTGGCCGGTGCGCTTGGCGATCCAGGCCTTCTGCTTGACCACAGGCGGGCCGGCGGGGATGGGCCCGAAGTATTTCTCGACCTTCGCCCTGGCCTGTTCCGGAGTGATGTCGCCGGCCAGGACGATGGTGGCGTTGGCGGCGCCATAGTAGGTCTTGAACCAGTCCTTGACGTCCTTCAGCGAGGCGGCGTCGAGGTCGCTCATCTCGCCGATGACGGTGTGGCCGTAAGGGTGGTCGGCGTCATAGGTGCTGGCGGTGAAGATGTCCCAGGCGATGCTGTAGGGCTCGTTCTGGCCCTGGCGCTTCTCGTTCTGGACGACGCCGCGCTGCTCATCGAGGCGGGCCTGGTCGATGGCGTCCACCAGCCAGCCCATTCGGTCGCTTTCCAGCCACAGCACATGGTCGAGGGCGGCGGTCGGCACGGTCTGGAAATAGTTGGTGCGGTCGGTGTTGGTAGTGCCGTTGATGTCGACGGCGCCCAGCTTCTCCAACGCCTTGAACCAGTCGGTGTTGGCGTTCTCCGAGCCGTTGAACATCAGGTGCTCGAACAGGTGGGCGAAACCGCTGCGGCCCTTGGGCTCGTTCTTGGAGCCGACATGGTACCAGACGTTGACCGCCACGATGGGGGCTTTGTGGTCCTCGTGGACGATGACGGTCAGGCCGTTGGGCAGGACGAATTTCGTATAGGGAATGTCGATCGCGGGCAGGGCGGGGGCGGCCGCTGGGGTCCTGGCTTTCGACTGGGCGAGGGCCGGCGAGGCCAGCGGGGCAGTGAGCAGGGCCGCGGCGGCGGTCGCCGCGAGCAGGCGTTTGGCGAGATGCATGAGGTCCCCCGGGACGTGAGCAGGCGGGGGCGGGCCCCCCGCGGATGGGGG
>SDZP01000327.1 GCA_004144935.1 Caulobacteraceae bacterium
CGCCGCCCATGGTGCCGGCCGGAAAGCGTCATCGGCCTGCACTTCTTCTCGCCCGCCAACGTCATGCGCCTCCTGGAGATCGTGCGCGGCGACAAGACGTCCAAGCCGGTCATCGCCACCTCGATGAAGCTGGCCAAGACCATCGGCAAGGTCGGCGTCCTGGTCGGCGTCTGCCCGGGCTTCGTCGGCAACCGCATGCTCTCCAGCCGCCAGGGCCAAGCCCAGGCCGTCGTCGCCGAGGGCGCCATGCCCTGGGACGTCGACCGCGTGCTCTACGACTTCGGCTTCCCGATGGGCCCGTTCGCGATGAGCGATCTCGCCGGCCTCGACATCGGCTGGGACAAGGAGAAGTCCTCGGGCTCGACCATCCGCGAAGTGCTCTGCGAGATGGACCGCCGCGGCCAGAAGACCGGCGCCGGCTACTATGACTACGACGAGAACCGCAACGCCAAGCCCTCGCCCGTCACCGAGCAGATCATCAAGGACTTCGCCGCGAAGGCCGGGACCAACCCGCGCGAGGTCGGCGACGACGAGATCCTCGAGCGGACCATCTTCACGATGATCAACGAAGGGGCCAAGATCCTCGAGGAGGGCAAGGCGATCCGGGCGTCGGACATCGATACCGTCTGGGTGAACGGCTACGGCTGGCCGGTCTATCGCGGCGGCCCGATGCACTACGCCGACAGCGTCGGCCTGGACAAGGTCGTCGAGCGGCTGAAGCACTACCAGGACAAGCACGGCGACTTCTTCAAGCCGGCCGCGCTGCTGGAAAAGCTGGCGAGCGAAGGGAAGACGTTCGCGAGCCTGAAGTAGTTAGCCTCAGGACTACCTTCTCCCCTTGCGGAAGAAGGTAGTCCGAAGGACCGGATGAGGGGTCGAAGACTCTAAAAGCTGCGACGAGGCGGTTGCCGCCACCACCTGCAAGGCCGGCGCGACCCCTCATCCGTCGGCTTCGCCGACACCTTCTCCCGCAAGGGGAGAAGGGACGCTAGAGTGAACGCCATGACCTCCATCCTCGACCAGTTCCGCGCCGCCGACTTCGGCAACCTGCCCGACATCATGCGCCAGCACGCCGCCGCCCGGCCGGACCATCCGGCGCTGTGGCAGGACGGCCAGTCTATAACCTGGGGCGAGCTCGACGCCCTGATGGACCGGGTCGCCGCCGGACTGCAGCAGGGCGGCGTCGCCCAGCGCCAGGCCGTGGCCATCTGCGCCACCACCTCGATCAACTACGCGGTGCTGTTCCTCGGCTGCCTGCGCGCCGGCGTCGCCGCCGCCCCGCTGGCCCCCTCCTCCACCGCCGAGCAGCTGGTCGGCATGATCGCCGACAGCGGGGCCAGCCTGTTCTTCCTCGACCAGGGCGTCGCCGAACTGATGAGCGGCGTCATGGACCAGGTCACCGCCCGCTGCATCGCGCTGGACGGGTCCGACGCCGGCGACAGCTTCGCCGCCTGGCTGCCGCCCGAGGGGGCCAAGCCCGCGCCGGTCGAGATCGGCAAAAAGGACCCCTTCAACATCATCTACAGCTCGGGCACGACCGGCATCCCCAAGGGCATCGTCCAGAGCCACGGCATGCGCTGGCGTCACCTGGCCATCCGCCCGGACGGCGCCGGCTATGGCCCGGACGCCCGCAGCCTGATCTCAACGCCGCTCTATTCGAACACCACCCTGGTCTGCTTTTTCCCCACCCTGTCGGGCGGCGGCACGGTCCACATGATGGGCAAGTTCGATACCGAGAAGTACCTCAAGATCGCCGCCGACCAGCGCATCACCCACACCATGCTGGTGCCGGTGCAATACCGCCGGCTGATGGAGTTCGCTGGCTTCGACGACTATGACCTGTCGAGCTTCGTGATGAAGTTCTGCACCAGCGCGCCCTTCTCCGCCGAGTTGAAGGCGGAAATCCTCAAGCGCTGGCCGGGCGGGCTGATCGAGTACTACGGCATGACCGAGGGCGGCGGCAGCTTCATGCTGGCGGCGCACGAACATCCCGACAAGCTGCACACCGTCGGCCAGCCGGCCCCCGGCTGCATCATCCGGCTCGTGGACGAAGAGGGCGCCGAGGTCCCCACCGGCGAGATCGGCGAGATCGTCGGCTACAGCCCCGCCACCATGAACGGCTACCACAACCAGCCCGGCAAGACCGCCGAGGCCCAGTGGGTGCATCCGGAGACCGGCGACATCTACATCCGCACCGGTGACGTCGGCCGCCTCGACGCCGAGGGCTTCCTGCAGCTGATGGACCGCCGCAAGGACATGATCATCTCCGGCGGCTTCAACATCTATCCCAGCGACATGGAGGCGGTGATGGTCGAGCATCCGGCCGTCGTCGAGGCGGCCGTCGTCGGCGTGCCGTCCAAGGCCTGGGGCGAAACGCCGGTGGCCTTTGTCGCGCTGAAGGACGGCGAGACGGCCACCACCGAAGAGATCAAGGCCTTCACCAACGCCAAGGTCGGCAAGACCCAGCGGCTGGCCGACGTGGTGCTGGTCGACAGCCTGCCGCGCAGCCATATCGGCAAGGTCCTGAAGCGCGAACTGCGCGACGCCTATGACGGCCCGGCGAAGAGCTGATGATCGTCGTCAGCGGCGCCGTCACCGCCCGTCCGGACACCCTGGACCAGCTTCTGGACGCGGCGCTGGAGCATGTGCGCCGCTCCCGTACCGAGCCGGGCTGTCTTCAGCACGGCGTCAGCATCGACGCGGAAGACCCGCTGACCTTGGTGTTCTACGAGGAATGGCGGGACCGGGCGGCGCTGGACGCCCACTTCCAGGTTCCGGAGTCGCTGGGCTTCATGAAGACCGTGCGGGCCCTGGCGGCCAGCCAGACGAAGATGAAGATTCTGCCGATCCAATCGCGTGACTGACGAGGCGCTCGGCCTCCTCGCCGGCCTGCCCATCGGCTACAGTGAGGGCGACTGTGACGGCGCCCGCTGGGGCGTGACCGTCAAGCGCTCCGACGACGGCAGGCGCTGGTGGCTATGGGGCGAGGCGCTGGCCGGCGGCGGGCATGTCAGCGGCAACCTCTATGTGCTGGAGGGCGGCCGCGCCCTGTTGAAACCGTGCGAAATGCCGGCCGAGACGGTGCTCGCCTTCCTGCGGACCTTCAGGCCCGATCGCCCGCCCGTCCCGTGACTCCGCGGCCAAGGCCGGTCACGACGGCGCATCCCGGTTGGCGCTGGCGTAGATCCAGGCCTCGACCTCGCCCGCCTCCGTCCGCACGGTGACCACCTCCCGCCGATAGCCGTCGCCTTCGAAGGCGTCGAGCCGGGCCCAGTGCGCCGGCAGGTCGGCGGACTCGAAGACCAGCACCGCAACCTCGGCGCCGGCCGCGTCGGGAATGAGGGCGGGATAGCCCAGGGTCGCGCCCCAGCCTTCCGCCACCAGCCGGCCGCGCACCACGCCCGGGGTCCAGGTTCCGGCCATGCCGGCCATCTGCCCGTGGTTGGAGCGGCCCGGCGCCAGGGTGCCGTAGACGGCCAGCCGGTGGTCGAGCCGGCTCACGGGGTGACGACCGTCTTGCCCAGCCCCTGGCCGGTGAGGGCGAACTCTAGCGCCGCCGCGAAATCCTCCAGGGCAAAGCTGCGGCCGACCGGCGGCTTGAGCCTGCCCTCGGCCACCCAAGTCATCAGGGTCTGCAGGTGCTCGGCCGCCCGCGCCGGTTCGAACCCCAGGAATTGACGGACATCGACCCCGACCAGGGCGGCGCCCTTCATCAGGGTCAGGTTGGACGGCAGGGCCGGGATCGGACCGCCGACGAAGCCCATCACCAGATGTCGCCCGCCCCAGCCGAGCGATCGGAAGGCCGGCTCGAACAGCGGGCCGCAGACCGGGTCGTAGATCACCGTCGGCTGGCCGCCGGCCGCCGCCTTCAGCCGCTCGCGCCAGCCCTCGGGCTCGGTGTCCAGCACCGCATCGGCCCCGAGCCCCAGGCAGAAGTCGCGCTTCGCCTCGCTCGACGCCGCCGCCACGACCCTCGCCCCCATC
>SDZP01000034.1 GCA_004144935.1 Caulobacteraceae bacterium
TCCCCCTCCCCCGCAGGCGGGTGAGGATAGGGTTTCGCCGTTTGCTCCGACCGGCTAGTCAGCACCATGCCCAACCCCCAGCAACCCCACGGTCCCCTGCGGTCCTTCGGCCGCATCAAGTCGCGCCCCATCAAGGCGCGGCAGGCGGCGCTGTTCGACAGCCTGCTGCCGTCCATCGCGGTGCCGGAAACGGCGTTCGACCCGCGGAGCCTGAAGCCCGACGCCAGCGCGGTCTGGGTCGAGATCGGCTTTGGCGGCGGCGAGCACCTGGCCGGGCAGGCGGCGAAGAACCCGGACGTGCTGATCCTGGGGGCCGAGCCGTTCCAGAACGGCGTCGCCAGCGCCCTGCGGCATCTCGAGGAAGCCGGAGCCAGCAACGCCCGCATCCATCCGGGCGACGGCCGCGAGGTGCTGGCCAACCTGCCGGACGGCAGCATCGACCGCCTGTTCGTGCTGTTCCCCGACCCCTGGCAGAAGGCGCGGCACAACAAGCGCCGGCTGGTGAACCCCGAGTTCCTGGCCGAGGCCCACCGGGTGCTCAAACCCGGCGGCCGCTTCCGCTTCGCCACCGACTGGGCGGACTACGCCGACTGGTCGCAGGAGCGGGTGCTGGCCAGTGGGCTGTTCGCCTGGGAAGCCGGCCGCGAGGGCATCCTCGACACGCCGCCTGACGATCACCTGACCACGCGGTACGAGGAAAAGAAGCTCGGCGACATCCCGCCGGTCTGGCTGGACTTCGTGCGCGTCTGACCCGGGCGTCACTTTGTCCCCGGCGGCTTCGGGCCGTCGTCGCCGTCAGATCGTCCGTCCCGCGCCTTCCCAATAGGTCTGGCGAATCTTGCGCTTGAAGATCTTGCCGCTGTCCTCGCGCGGCAGCTCGGCCAGGAAGTCGACCCGCTTGGGGACCTTGTAGCCGGCCATCTGTTCGCGCAGCCAGCCTCTCACCTCAGCCTCGGTCAGCTCGACGCCCGGCTGGGCCTGCACCACGGCGCAGACCGCCTCGCCGAAGTCGTCGTCGGGGATGCCGAACACCGCGCAGTCGGCGACGCCAGGCATGCGATGCAGCTGGGCCTCGACCTCGGCCGGGTAGATGTTGACCCCGCCGGAGATGATCATGTCGCTCTTGCGGTCGCAAAGGTAGAGAAAGCCGTCCTTGTCGAAATAGCCGACATCGCCGGGGGTGATCAGGCCGTCCTTCTCCATCGAGCGGCGCTTGGCCTCGTCGTTCTGGTAGGTGAAGTCGCCCGAGCCGTGGAAGCGACCGATGACCTCGCCGATCTCGCCGGCCGGCAGGTCGTTACCCTCGGCGTCGATCACCCGCACGGTGGCGCCGGGCATCAGCTTGCCGACCGTGCCGGGGTGGGCCAGCCATTCCTCGGCGTTGCAGATGGTGACGTTGCCCATCTCGGTCGAGCCGTAATATTCCCAGATCACCGGCCCCCACCAGTCGATCATCGCCCGCTTGATCGGCGGCGAGACCGGGGCGGCGGCGTGGGTGACGAACTTCAGCGACGAGACGTCGTATTTGGCGCGGACCTCGGCCGGCAACTTGAGCAGCCGGTTGAACATGATCGGCACCATGTTCAGGTGGGTGACCCGGCGCTTTTCGATCAGGGCCAGGAACTCCTCGGGATCGAAGCGCGGCAGCAGGGTCAGGTTGGCGCCGATGCGGAAGGCCACCCCGGCATGGGCGTTGGGAGCGGCATGATAGATCGGGCCGGCGACGACGGTGACGATCTCCTCCGGATTGGCGAGATAGTCGAGGAAGCCATAGGAGCGGCAGAGCATCTCCATGACCAGGGCGCCGCGCTCGGGGGTCGCGGCCGGGCGGCGGACGCCCTTGGGCCGGCCGGTCGTGCCGGAGGTGTAGATGATCGCCCCAGGGGCCGGCCGGGGCTCCTCGGTGCGCGGCGGGAAGCTGCTCACGAAGGTGTCCCAGTCGGTCAGGCCTTCAGGGACGGCGGCGTCCGCGTCGGAAAGGCCGTAGGCCTCGCGGATCTCGGGCGGGGTGGGAACGACGAGGATCTGCACCGAGGCCGGCGCCGCCGCGCGGATGGGACCCAGCAGGTCGGCATGGATGATCAGCACCTTGGCGGCGGAATCCTCCAACAGGTAGCGGGCCTCGTCGACCGTGTAGTGCCAGTTCACCGCCACCGGATAGGCGCCCAGGGCCCCGATCGCGCCGCCGGCCTCGAAGAAGGCGAAGTCGTTGCGCAGGTAGAGGGCCACAGTGTCGCCGGAGCCGACGCCGAGGCTTTCCAGGCCGGTGGCGGCCTGCAGGCTGCGCTGCTGGATCTCGCCCTGCGTCCGCTGGCGGTCGCCGCTCCAGATGGTGCTCATGGTGTCCTCCGGTTCCGCTAGCTGATGCTGTCACGGGCGAGGGTCTTGCGCACTCGCCACAGGCAGAAAAAGGTCGCCACCCCGATCAGGGTCGAGAGGATCAGCGCCCAGCGCACCCCCTCGGCCGAGCCGAGGCCGGCGTGGTTGAGGGCGTCCGACAGGATGCCGACCCCGAGCGGGCCCAGGCCCAGCCCGATCAGGTTGATGATGAAGACCAGGATGGCCGAGGCGGTGGCCCGCATGTGGGCGGGGGCCACCGACTGGGCGCTGGCGTAGATCGGGCCATACCAGATGGTCCCCAGGAAGACGCTGATGGCCAGCATGATCAGGGCCCCCAGGGCCGAAGGCAGGCTGACGGCGGCGATATAGACCGGCACCGAGACCAGACTGGCGATGGCCGGGCCGGTCATGATCGAGCCGATGTCGCGCCGGGCCGCCCGGTCGGCCAGCCAGCCGCCGAAGAAGGCCCCGCCGGCGCCGGCCACGCCGCTGAAGATACCCAGAGACAGGCCCATGAAGCCGATCGGTCCAAGGTCCCAGCCGAACCAGCCGCCGACGACCTTCGCCAGGTCGGCGACCTCCGCCGAGTGAACCCGCAGGAAGAAGGAGACGGTGAATGGCGAATGGCCATAGCCGACGAAGGCCTGCACGGCGGCGGCCGCGGCGACGAGGCCGAAGGTCGGGGTCTTCATCAGGTGCTTGAGCGTCTCGCCAAAGGTGGCCGACAGCGCCTGCGCCCTGGCGGCCTGGGCGGCGATCAGCTTGCGGGGCTCGCGCAGGGTGAAGACGGCGAGGGCGGCGAAGATAAGGCCGGGCACGCCGGCCACCAGGAAGGCCATGCGCCAGCCGTAGGCGTCGGCCACAAGACCGCCGAACACCAGGCCCAGCAAGGAACCGATGGGGGTGCCCATATGGTAGAAGGCCAGGGCCGAGCTGCGCTTTTCGCGCGGCACCATGTCGGAGATCAGCGAGTGGGCCGGCGGGGTGCAGCCGGCCTCGCCGACCCCGACGCCGATCCGGTAGAGCAGCAACTGGCTGAAGGTCTGGGCCGATCCGCACAGGGCGGTGAAGCCGCTCCACACCGCCACCGAGGTCCCGATGATCAGGGCCCGGTTGCGCTTCTCCGCCAGCCTGGCGATGGGCAGGCCGAGGAAGGTGTAGAACAGGGCGAAGGCCAGGCCGCTCATCAGCCCCAGCTGCCAGTCGGCGAGGCCGAGGTCCTTCTTGATCGGCTCGGCCAGGATGTTGATCACCTGCCGGTCGAGGAAGTTGATCGTGTAGATGCCGAGCAGCAGCCAGAGGGCGTAGCGGGTGTAGGCGGGGGAGAAGGGGGCGGTTTCGAGGCCTTTGCCGTCTGCGGGTGCAGCCGGCGGAACCACGGTCGGGTCGTCGGCGGCGATGTCGGTCGGCATGCAATCACTCCTACTTCCGCTCATCCCGGCGAAGGCCGGGACCCATTTCAGCCTCGCTGTCTGCAGGCTGATCCCAGCCACCGCGCCCTATGAATGGGCCCCGGCCTTCGCCGGGGTGAGCGGTGGAGGAGGTGTTGCTATGGCGTCAGCACCATCTTCAGCGCCCCGTCCTTGCGGCCGTCGAACATGGCGTAGGCTTCCGCCCCGGCGCTCAGCGGCAGCCGGTGGCTGATCATCCGCTCGGGCTTCAGCCGGCCCGCCTGCAACAGCGGGATCAGTTCGGGCCAGGTCTCCTGCACGCTGCAGGTGCCGATCCGGAAGGTCAGGCCCATGGCGAAGGCGCGGGCCATCGGGAAGTCGAAGCGGCGGTCCTGGTTGACCCCGATCACCGACACCGTGCCCCGGCGGGCCGCCAGGCGAAGGGCCAGGTCGATGGTGCGGTCGTGGCCGACGGCCTCGACGATGCTGTCGACCATGCGGCCGCGGGTCAGCTCGCGGATGGTCTCGACCGCCTCGTCGGGGTGCAGGGCAAGGGCCCCCAGCTCCTCGGCGATGGCGCGGCGTTCGGGGACCGGGTCGATGGCGAAGACGCGTGCGGCGCCCTTCACCAGGATCTGCTCGACGGCCATCAGGCCGATGGGCCCGAGGCCGACCACGGCCGCCGAGCCGCCCGGTCGGATGTCGGCGTTGGTGACGCCATACCAGGCCGTGGCCATGCCGTCGGTCAGCAGCAGGGCCTGGTCCTCGCTGACCCCGTCCGGAATGATGGCGGCGTTGAAGTCGCCGGCCGGCACCCGGACGGCCTCGGCCTGCGAGCCCTGCAGCCTGGAGGACAGGCCATAGCAGGCCCCCGAGCCGGTCTCGCAGCGCACGACGTCGCCACGCAGGCAGCTGGCGCAGGCGCCGCAGCCGACGGCCGCCGAGATCATCACCTTGTCGCCGCTCTTCAGGCGCCGCACGCCGCGACCGATCTCGACCACCTCGCCGACCGCTTCATGGCCGACGCAGAAGCCGAGATCCTCGCTGAAGCCCTCGCCATGATAGATATGCAGGTCGCTGCCGCAGATGGCGCAGCCGGTGACCTTGACCAGGACGTCGCGGTCGTCGTGCAGGACCGGGTCGTCCATGCTCTCGTAGCGGATGTCGCGCGCGCCGTGGAAGCGAAGGGCCTTCATGGTGGTTTCCTCGTTAGCCGCCGCTAGCGGGCGTTGGACGCGTTGTATTCGGCGATCTTCTGCTTGCCGAGCTGGCTCATGTGCACCTCGTCCGGACCGTCGGCGATGCGCAGGTAGCGGTTGAGGGTGAAGAAGTAGGCGATCGGGGTGTCGTCGCTGACGCCCATGGCGCCGTGGGCCTGGATGGCGCGGTCGGCGACGGTCTGGGCCATCTGCGGCGCGATCACCTTGATGGCCCCGATCAGGTCCTTGGCGACCTTGTTGCCGTACTTGTCCATGGCGTCCGCGGCTTTCAGGGTCAGCAGCCGGGCCATCTCGATCTCGCAGTAGGATCTGGCGACGTCCTGGCGGATCGACGACTGGTCGGACAGTTTCTTGCCGAAGGCGACGCGGCTCTCGACCCGGCGGGCCATGATCTCGACCGAGCGCTGGGCCTGGCCGATGGAACGCATGCAGTGGTGGATACGGCCGGGGCCAAGCCGCCCCTGGGCGATCTCGAACCCGCGGCCCTCGCCAAGGATCAGGTTCTCCTTGGGCACCCGCACGTTCCTGAACTCCACCCAGCCCTCGCCCCCCGGCGAGTTCTGGGAGCCGAAGACGGTCAGGTGGCGCGGGATGGTGATCCCGGGGGTGTCGCGCGGCACGATGATGGTCGAGTGCTGGCTGTGGCGCGGGTTGTCCATCAGCGTCTTGCCCATGACCAGCAACAGGTCGCAGCGCGGTCCCATGATGCCGCTGATCCACCACTTCGTGCCGTTGATGACGTAGTCGTCGCCATCCGGCAGGATGGTGGTCTCGAGGTTGGTGGCGTCGGAGCTGGCGACCTGCGGTTCGGTCATCACATAGGCCGAGCGGATCTCGCCGTTCATCAGCGGCTTGAGCCAGCGCTCCTGCTGCTCGGGCGTGCCGAAGCGGGCCAGGACTTCCATGTTGCCGGTGTCCGGCGCCTGGCAGTTGAACACCTGGCTCGACCACGGCACCCGGCCCATGATCTCGGCCAGGGGCGCGTATTCCAGGTTGGTCAGGCCGGGGCTGAAGGCGCCGTACTCGTGCGGCAGGAACAGGTTCCACAGGTTCTCGGCCCGGGCCTTGGCCTTGAGGTCCTCCATGCCCTGCCATTCCTTCCACAGGTTGGCCGGGTCGTGGACGAAGTCGTAGTAGGCCGTCTCGTTGGGATAGACGTGCTCGTCCATGAAGCTTTCGACCCGGGCGATGAGGTCTTTCACCTTGTCGGAAAAGTCGAAGTCCATGGTCGTCTCCAGACGGGTCAGCCGACCCAGCGCAGGGCGCGCTGGAACAGGCGGAGGGTGATGGCGTGCAGGCGGTCGCCCGTGGCCCGGGGCGCGAGCCCGGCGCAGGCGCGGGCGTGGGTGCCTTCCAGGATGATGCCCAGCTTGTAGCAGCCGAGCACCCCGTACCAGCGGGCGTGGGTCAGGTCGCGGTCGCTGTGGCGGCCGTAGTGGGCGACGATCTCGTCGATGGTGGGGAAGCCGTCCCAGGGTTTGACGGGGGTTCCGTCGGTCTCGCCGGGGTGGTCGGCGTCTGGCCACATTGCCATCATCCAGCCGAGATCCAGCAGCGGATCGCCGATGGCGGCCAGTTCCCAGTCGACGATGGCGGCCAGTTCGCCGCTGTCTGGCCGGTACATGACGTTGGCCAGGTGATAATCGCCGTGGATCAGGCCGGGTTTGAAGCCTGGCGGGCGATGCGCCTCCAGCCAGTCGCCGACTTTTTGAACTCCGGGTACGCCGTCCGGACCGGTCCAGCCGGCCAGCTCGCCATAGCTCTCGAACTGCGCCCGCCAGCGTGGCGCCTGCCGCTCCAGCCAGCCGTCCGCCTTGCCGAGGCCTTCGAGGCCTTCGATGTCGACCCGGCCCAGCGCCAGGGCGCCGTCGCAGAGGGCGAAGCCCATGCGGTTGCGGATGGCGGCGTCCGACAGGTGCGGCTCGGGCAGGCCCATGGCCGGGTTGAAGCCGTCGACCGGCTCCATCAGGTAAAAGGCGGCCCCCTGCATGATCTCCTCGGGACAGGCGGCGATCAGCTCGGGGTGCGGCACGTCGGTGCCCTTCAGCGCCGCCAGGGTGCGGGCCTCGCGGCGCATGGTCTCGTTGGAGTTGGCCCGCAGCCGGGGCGGGGGGCGGCGCATCACGTACTCGCGGCCGGAGCGGCCGAACTTCAGGAGGATGTTCTGGGTGCCGCCGGTCAGGACGGTGACGTCCTGCAGCGGCCCGGCGCCCAGGCCCTGGCTGTCCATCCATTCGGTGAGCAGGCGCAGGTCGACGCCTTCGGGTTCGGTCACTTGGGTTTCCTCCTGGCCGCTTCTTAGGGGCGGTCCCGCCATCAGACCTTAGACGCCTCTCCCACACCAACGCAAACTTTCTTGTTGGCTGACCAAGAAGTGTGCCATGGAGGGGTCGACGACGCCGCATCAGACAGGCGTCGCGAAAACGGGAAGGGAAACGATCATGAAGTCTCTGTGGAAAAGCGCCTCGCTCATCGCCCTGGCGACGGCCTTTGCGCCCGCCATGGCCCTGGCTCAGGACGAGCCGGAGGGCGCCGCCGGCGGCTCGCTGGTCGACGAACTGGTCATCACCGCCCAGAAGCGCGAGCAGAACCTGCAGGACGTGCCGATCGTCGTCACCACCGTCGGCCAGCAGGCGCTGCAGGACGCCGGGGTGCGGGACGTCAAGGACCTGATGCTGGTCACCCCCGGCCTGATGGTCTCCTCGACGGCCAACGAGAGCAGCACCGTGGCCCGCATCCGCGGCATCGGCACCATCGGCGACAACGCCGGGCTGGAAAGCAGCGTCGGCATCGTCATCGACGGCGTCTACCGCCCCCGCGCCAGCACCGGCATCGGCGACCTGGGCGAACTGCAGCGCGTCGAGGTGCTGAAGGGCCCGCAGGGCACCCTGTTCGGCAAGAACACCTCGGCCGGCGTCATCAACGTCATCAGCGCCGATCCCAGCTTCGAGTTCGGGGCGCGCGGCGAACTGACCGTCGGCAACTACAACGCCCGCGAAATCTCCGGCTCGATCACCGGCCCGATCCTCGAGGACAAGATCGCCGGCCGCCTGTACCTGGCCTCGCGCCAGCGGGACGGCTTCTACGACGTGCGCATCGGCAACGGCCCGCGCACCCAGACCGACGACATGGAGCGCAACTACTGGACCGCCCGCGGCCAGCTGCTCTTCACCCCCAACGAGGACCTCAAGGTCCGGGTGATCGCCGACTACACCTCGCGGGACGAAAGCTGCTGCGCGGCCACCACCTATGTGCGCGGCCCCGGGGCCGGCTCGCTGGACCTGGCCGCCGGCCAAACCGCGACCCTGAACCCGGTCCGGCGCGGCTCGCGCATCGGCTACGCCAACAGGACCGGCGACAACAGCGTCATCGACCAGGGCCTGTCGGCCGAGGCCACCTGGGACACCCCCTGGCTGAACAACGCCACCCTGACCTCGGTCACCGCCTGGCGCAACTGGCGCACCGAGATCGCCCAAGACGCCGATTTCTCGGTCGCCGACCTCATCTACCGCCGCCCCGACGGCAGCTTCTCCACCGAGTTCGACCAGTTCAGCCAGGAGTTCCGCCTGGCCGGCGAGGCCGGACCGGTGAACTGGATGGTCGGCCTGTTCTACGCCGACGAAACCCTCGACCAGCATACGCCGCTGGTGTTCGGCAACGACCTCGAGGAGTTCCTCAGCTACCGCTTCTCCGCCAACACCAATGCCGGGCGGCTGGCCGACCTGGCCGCCGTGACGCCGGGCACGGTGTTCATTCCGGGCGAAGGCTATGACGACAGCTATCACCAGGAAGCCCGCAGCCTGGCCTTCTTCACCAACAACGACTGGGAGATCAACGAGGCCCTGACCCTGACGGTCGGCCTGCGCTACACCAGCGAGAAGAAGACCCTCGAGGCCCACTACGACAACATCGGGACCTCCAGCGACGCCTGTTTCGCGGCCAACGCCCGCCGGGCGATCATCACCGGCCAGCTGGGCGCGGCGGGCGCCGCCTCCTACTTCGGCACCGTCTGCGGCGCCTTCAACGACTATGCCTTCGATGACGCGACAACCAACCAGTCCAACTCCAACGACGAGCTGACGGGCACGGTCAAGCTGGCCTGGAGGATCGCCGACGGCATCCTGACCTACGGCTCGTACGCCAAGAGCTACAAGTCGGGCGGCTTCAACTTCGACCGCGCCCGCGCCGCGATCGGGACCATCTCCGAGGACACCTTCTTCAAGCCGGAATACGTCGAGGCCTACGAACTGGGGGTCAAGACCACCCTGCTGGACGGCAACCTGCTGCTCAACGCGGCCGCCTTCTACCAGGAGTTCGAGAACTTCCAGCTGAACACCTACGACGGCCTGCGCTACGCGGTCAGCTCGATCCCGCTGGTCGTCTCCAAGGGCGTCGACGCCGACATGAACTGGCGCACCCCGCTTGAGGGCCTGTCGATCCAGGCCGGGGTCACCTTCGCCAACAGCCAGTACGGCGACTTCACGCCGGCCGCCGGCGTGCCCGTCCGCCTGCCCGGCTCGCGCCTGTCGGGCGCGCCGCTGTGGTCCAGCACCCTGGCGGCGACCTACGTGCGGCCGATCGGCGAGACCCTGGAGCTGCGGGCCGCCTTCAACATGCGCTACAGCTCGGCCTACAACACCGGCTCGGACCTCAATCCGATCAAGGCCCAGGGCGACTACCATATCTACAACCTGCGCGTCGGCCTGGGCTCGCAGGACGAGCGCTGGATGGTCGAACTGTGGGGCGCCAACCTGACGGACGTCGCCTACGCCCAAGTCATCTTCGACGCCTCGTTCCAGACCGGCACCTACAACGCCATCTACGCCCCGCCGCGGACCTATGGCGCCACCCTGCGCGTGTCCTTCTAGGCCGCGCAGGACAGGGTGCTTGCGTCCGGCGCGACGCTACGTAAAGCTGACTGGCCGGCGCACAGATCGCGCCGGCCAGGACGCCATGACCGAGACTGCCGATATCGTCCGTCCCCGGCGGACCCAGGCCGAGCGCCGCGAAGAGTCGCGGCGGCGCATGCTGGACGCCGCCCTCGACCTGATGGCCGAGAGCCGATCGTTGCGCTTCACCCTGGCCGAGGTGGGCGAACGGGCCGGCTACAGCCGGGGCCTGCCCAGCCAGACCTTCCAGACCAAGACCGCCCTGATCGAGGCGCTGGTCCACCACATCCTCGAACGCTCCGACGCCGAGACCCAGCCGACCGAGGAGCGCGGGGAGGGCATGGAGGCGGTGCTGCGCACGGTGCGGGTGCTGATGGTCGCCGACCCCGCCAACCTGAAGTTCCAGCAGGCGGTGGCGGTGCTGCTGGTCGAGGCTTCGGCCCCGGACTCGCCCTACCGCCCGGCCGTGGCGGAACTCAACCAGGTGGTCACCGGCTATCTCTCCAAGCACCTGCGCATCGCCGCCGCCCGGGGCGAAATCCGCCAGGACATCGACTTCCGCTCGCGGGCGGTGCTGCTGATCTCGGCCATCCGGGGCGCGACGCTGCTGTGGCAGATCGAGCCCGACCGGCTGAATCTGGAAACCCTGTGGCAGGAGCTGGACAGCGGCCTGCGGCGATCTTTGACCGACTGACGCGCGGCCCTCTGGCCCGACGCAACGTCAGGCGCCCAGACTGGACCAAGCAACGGAGCGGACCATGGCCAAAATCGTGAAAATCGGCGGAGCCGGCGGCTTCCTGGGCGACTCCTCCGTCGCGGCGCCGCAGCTGCTGAAGGGCGGCGAACTCGACTACATGATCCTCGACTATCTGGCCGAGGCGACCATGTCGATCCTCGGCCAGATCAAGCGCGACCGGCCGGGCGAAGGCTTCGCCCGCGACTTCACCGAATGGGTCTGGAAGGACAACCTGCGCGAATTCAAGGCCCAGGGGGTGAAGGTCATCACCAACGCCGGCGGCCTCAATCCGCAGGCCTGCCGGGCGCGGATGGAGGAACTGGCCGCCGCCGCCGGGCTCTCGTTCAAGATCGCGATCGTCGAGGGCGACGACCTGATGGACAGCGTCGAGGCGCTGTCGGGGATGACCGAGCTCTACACCGGCGCGGCCTTCCCCTCGAAGGCGGCCATCTTCACGGCCAACGCCTATTTCGGCGGCCGCCCGATCGCCGCGGCCCTGGCGGCGGGGGCCGACATGGTCATTACCGGCCGGGTGGTCGACAGCGCCCTGGCGCTGGGTCCGCTGATGCATGAGTTCGGCTGGACCGACGACGACCACGACCTGCTGTCGGCCGGCTCCCTGGCCGGGCACGTCATCGAATGCGGGGCGCAGGCGACGGGCGGCCTCTTCACCGACTGGCGCGAGGTGCCCGACTGGGGCCACATCGGCTATCCGATCATCGAGTGCCACGCCGACGGCTCGTTCGTGGTCACCAAGCCGGCCGGCACCGGCGGGCTGGTCTCGCCCGCCGCCGTCGCCGAACAGATCCTCTACGAGGTCGGCGATCCGCAGGGCTACGCCCTGCCGGACGTGGTCTGCGATTTCACCCAGGTGAAGGTCGAGCAGGTCGGCGAGCACCGGGTGCTGGTCACCGGCGCCAGGGGCTATCCGCCGTCCGGGTCCTACAAGGCGTGCATCACCTGGGGCGACGGCTGGCGGTTCATCGGGGCCATGCCGGTCGTCGGCCGCGAGGCGCCGGCCAAGGCCCGGCGCCAGGCCGAGGCGGTGCTGGAACGGGTCGGCGACATGCTGCGCGAGAAGAATCTCGCCCCCTTCCGCGAGACCCGCATCGAAATCCTCGGGGCCGAGGCCAGCTATGGCGCCAACGCCAGCGCCGCCGCGCAAGGCGTGCGCGAGGTGGTCAGCCGGGTGGGGGCCGAGCATGAGGACGAGCGGGCCCTGCGCCTGCTGACCCGCGAATGGCAGTCGCCGACCACCTCGATGAGCGTCGGCACCACCGGCTGGTTCGGCGGCGCGCCGAGCATCTCGCCGGTGGCGCGGGTGTTCTCGGTGCTGGTCCCGCGCGAACAGGTCCCGGCCCGCTTCGACCTGGGCGGCGAGGCGACGGTGGTCGAGGCCCCGGCTCCGGCGACGCCCTTCTCGCCGGCGATGGTCCAGCGGCCGACGCCGCCCCCGGAGCCGCCGGCGTCCGGCGACCTGGCCGAGGTCCCGCTGATCGACCTGGCCTGGGCCCGGTCCGGCGACAAGGGCGACGCCTTCAATGTCGGGGTCATCGCCCGCCGGCCGGAGTTCCTGCCCTGGATCCGCGCCGGCCTGTCGGAGGCGGCGGTGAAGACCTGGTTCGCCCATGAGTTCGAGGGCGCCGACGCCCCGCAGGTGATCCGCTACGACCTGCCCGGCATGGACGCCATCAACCTGCACTGCATCCAGGCGCTGGGCGGCGGGCAGTTCGCGTCGCTGCGGCTGGACGCGCTGGCCAAGGGCAAGGCCCAGCAGCTGCTGGACATGCCGATCAGCGTGCCGAAGGCGCTGCTCTAGCGTTTAGGCGATTGGCGGAACAATCACGCCGTCATCCCGGAAAGCCCGCTGCGCGGTCGTCCGGGATGACGGAGAAAAGATGGCCTGACCGGTTTCAGTCGCCGTCACGGTCGCCAACCGGTGTTCGCCCGGCGCGTGTCTTCGCATTGACCGGTCGCCAAACCCGGTCATGCTGAGCCAGATCGCCCCGCCAAGCGGGCGACGGAGGACGCGCGATGGGCAGGGGTGTGCGGATGGCGCTGGGGTGGATCCTCGGCGGCCTGGTCTGGGCTTTGGTGCTTTCGCTGGTGCTGGTGATCTGGGAGGGGCGCGGCGATCTCTCGGTCGCCAACCTGATCGACATGGGCCAGGTCGGGCTGGTGGGCGTGCCGGCGGCCGCTCCCGGGGCCCTTGTCTTTCTCGGCCTTGGCCTGCTGCTGTTCGGTGTGATGGGCCGCACCGGCGCGCCGGTCGGAGCCGGCATCTTCGGCGGCCTGCTGTTCCTGCTGGCCAGCGGCCTGGCCTGGAAGTTCGGCGGCGGATCGCCGCTGGTCGCCGCCCTGTTCGGCCTGTTTCCGATCGAGGCCTTCTGGGCCCAGGCGATGGACATCGCCCGGGCCGACGGCGCGGTCTGGACCTGGCTGGCGGTGCATGGCCTGACGCCTCTGGTGGCGGGCGGCATCGGCGGCGGGGTCTATGACGCCGTGGCGGGGGCGGTCAAAGCGGCCCGGCGCAAGGGGCGGGTGCGACCGGTCAATTTCGGCTGACGGCTCTTGGGGGCTGACAACCGGCGAGCGAAGGGCTATATAGGCCGCAACATCGTTTGAACGCGCTGGATAGCGCATTCGAGCGGCGGTCTTCGGGCCGCCGCTTTTGTTTTGACCGGAGAGGCGCTGCTTGCGCGCACGTACGAATGAGGACCGCGGCCTGATCGAGCTGCTCGACCCCGTGGCGGAAGCCGCCGGGTACGAGATCGTGCGGCTGCGGCTGATGGGCGGCCAGACCCGCCGGCTACAGATCATGGCCGAGCGTCCGGATGGCGAGATGGTGGTCGAGGACTGCGCCCGCCTGTCGCGCGCCATCTCCGAGATCATGGACGCCGCCGACCCGATCAGCGGCGAATACACCCTGGAAGTCTCCTCGCCCGGCATCGACCGGCCGCTGACCCGCCTGAAGGACTTCGAGGCCTGGGAAGGCTACGAGGCCCGCATCGAGCTCGACCGCATCGCCGAGGGCCGCAAGCGGTTCAAGGGCGAGCTGGCCGGGGTAGAGGACGGTCAGGTCGGCATCAATGTCGAAGGCGATTCTGAGACCACCCTCTACATTCCCTTCGACTGGATCCTGGAGGCCAAGCTGGTCCTCAACGACCAGCTGATGAAGATCGGCGCCGAACAGCGCGCCGCCCGCATCGCCCAGGACGACATCAACGCCGTCGGCAACGACAACGACTGACGCTTTAGAGCCTTGAGGACCTAAGACCATGGCCACCGGCATTTCCGCCAACCGCCTCGAACTGCTGCAGATCGCCGACGCGGTCGCCCGTGAAAAGGGGATCGACAAGGAGATCGTCATCGCCTCCATCGAGGAAGCGATCCAGAAGGCCGCGCGCAGCCGCTACGGCGCCGAGCACGACATCCGTGTGGCCATCGATCCCAAGACCGGCGAGACCTCGATCAAGCGCTACGTCACCGTGGTGGAGGACGACGTCGAGTTCGAAGAGGGCGAAGGCATCGGCATGATGCGCCTGGCCGACGCCAAGGCCTTCTACGGCAAGGACACCACCGTCGGGCAGGTGTTCGACGAGGAGCTGCCGCCGTTCGAGTTCGGCCGGGTGCAGACCCAGATGGCCCGCCAGGTGGTGTTCGGAAAGGTCCGCGAGGCCGAGCGCGAGCGTCAGTTCGAAGAGTACAAGGATCGCGTCGGCGAGATCGTCAACGGCGTCGTCAAGCGCGTCGAATACGGCAATGTCATCGTCGATCTTGGCCGTGGCGAAGGCGTCATGCGCCGCGACCAGTCGATCCCGCGCGAGAACTTCAACCTCGGCGACCGCATCCGCTGCTACATCTACGACGTTCGCAGCGAGACCAAGGGCCCGCAGATCATGCTGTCGCGCGCCCACGGCGGCTTCATGGCCAAGCTGTTCGCGCAGGAAGTGCCGGAAGTCTACGACGGCGTCATCGAGATCCGCGCCGTCGCCCGCGACCCGGGCAGCCGCGCCAAGATGGGCGTCGTCTCCAACGATTCCAGCATCGACCCGGTCGGCGCCTGCGTCGGCATGCGCGGTTCACGCGTCCAGGCGGTGGTCGCCGAGCTGCAGGGCGAGAAGATCGACATCATCCAGTGGAGCCCGGACGAGGCGACCTTCATCGTCAACGCCCTGGCCCCGGCCGAGGTCTCCAAGGTGGTCATGGACGAGGACGACGAGCGCGTCGAAGTCGTGGTCCCCGACGAGCAGCTGTCGCTGGCCATCGGCCGCCGCGGCCAGAACGTGCGTCTGGCCAGCCAGCTGACCGGCTGGCAGATCGACATCCTGACCGAGAGCCAGGAGTCCGAGCGCCGCCAGAAGCAGTTCGCCGAGACCACCCAGCTGTTCCAGGACGCCCTGGACGTCGACGAGGTCATCGCCCAGCTGCTGGCCACCGAAGGCTTCGTGTCCGTCGAGGACGTCGCCTTCGTCGAGCCGCATGAGATCGCCGAGATCGAAGGCTTCGACGAGGACACCGCCGAGGAACTGCAGGCCCGGGCCCGCGAATTCCTCGACAAGGCCACCGCCGAACTGGACGCCAAGCGCATCGAGCTGGGCGTCGAGGACGGCCTGCTGGAGATCGAAGGCATCACCCTGCCCATGGCCGTCGCCCTGGGCGAAGGCGATGTGAAGACGGTGGAAGACCTGGCCGGCCTGGTCCCCGACGACCTGCGCGGCTGGTACGAAAGCAAGGACGGTGAGCGGGTCCGCGAAGCCGGCTCGCTGGAAGCCTTCAACCTGACCCCGGAAGACGCCGAAACCCTGATCATGCGCGCCCGCGTGGCGATGGGCTGGGTCGAGGCGCCGCCGGAACCGGAATACGAAGAAGAGTACTATGAGGGCGAGGACGGCGCTGAATACGCCGAAGCCGCTCCCGAGGGCGCCGAAGGCGAAGCGGAAGGCCAGCAGCCGGACGCCTCCGAAGAGGTCGCCCTGGCCGAGGCCGAAGGCGAGGCTCGGGACGCGTGAGCGTCCCCGGCCAAACCCTCGGACTGACGTCTTCGACGATGAACTGATCGGCCTATCCCAGGCTGGTCGACGACAAGGAACGCGACCAGCCCATGCAGGCTGAGACCGACAATTCGGCTCACAAGACCTTGGCGGAAGCCGCCAGGGAACGGCGCGACATCGTCTCGGGCGAGGTGATGCCGGAGCACAGGCTTGTCCGCTTCGTCGCCAGCCCCGACGGCGTGGTCACCCCCGACGTGGCGCGCAAGCTGCCCGGCCGGGGCATCTGGGTCGCCGCCGACCGGGCCAGCATCGAGGCGGCGGCGAAGAAGAACGCCTTCGCCCGCTCGGCCAAGGCCAAGCTGACCGTGCCGGACGGCCTGGCCGATCTGGTCGAAAAGCTGCTGACCAAACGGGTTCTCGACGCCCTGGGCCTTGCGCGGCGCTCGGGAGACCTTACTTCCGGCTTTGAAAAGGTCATGTCCGCCGTTCGCGGGGGCAAGGCGGCCTGGCTGATCGAGGCCAGCGACGGCGCGGCCGACGGTCGTTCGAAGATCCTCAACCTGGCCCGACACATGACGCCGCAGCCTCGGGTCATCGGCGTTTTCACTTCCGCCGAATTGGGTTTGGCCTTGGGGGCCGAGAATGTGATACACACCGCCTTCCTCGGCGGTCGATCGGCCAAGAGTTGGACGCAGGACGTCGAACGTCTGGCCGGTTTTCGCCCGCTTCTCCCGGAGGACTGGCGCGAGGAACGGTAGAAGAAGGGCCCGCGGGAAACCGCGACCGGGCCCTTTGTGAGTTTGGAAATTCAGGTAGTGCGGCCGGATCTTCCGGTCGCGAGTTAAGCGAGACGCATGAGCGACGAGAACGACAACCGCCCGGGCCGCCCGCCCATCACGCTGAAGCCCCGCACGGGGTCGGTCAGCGCTGGCGTGGTGAAGCAAAGCTTCAGCCATGGGCGGACGAAGACGGTGGTGGTGGAAACCAAGCGGCAGCGGACCCATTCCGCGCCGGCGGCGAATCTCGCCGGTCCCTCGGCCGCCGAGCGGCGTCCGGCCCCCGGCCAGCCGCAGCAGCGTCCGCAGGGCCCGCAAGGCTCCGGCGGCCTGTCCGCCGACGAGATGCGCGCCCGCCAGGCCGCCATCGAGAGCGCCCAGCGTCAGGCCCAGATCCAGGCCGCCGCCCGCGCCGAGGAGGCCCGCAAGGCCGCCGCGGCGGCGGAAGCCGCCAAGGTCGCCCCGACCCCGGCCCCCGCGCCGGGGCGGCGGGCGCGGCGGCCACGGGCGCGGCCGGAG
>SDZP01000035.1 GCA_004144935.1 Caulobacteraceae bacterium
CACGCCTACATCATGTTCTGGTGGGCCGACTCCGATTGCCGCCGACTGATCCTGCAACGCTTCGCGGTCTCGCGAGAGGTGCTGCAGGACGCGGTCGGCGACCTCTTCTCCGTCGCCGCCGGGGAGGGCTGGCAGGACCCGCTGACCCGCAAGGCGCTGCAGTTCATCGAGCGGCGCCAGCGCAACCGCGCCGCCATCGACAAGAGCCCGTTCGGCAGCCTCGACGAGGCCGTCGCCGCCGCCCAGAACGGCATGACCCGCGAACTGGCCGAGGAGATCAGCTACCTGTCCGGCCTGAAGCCGATGACCGGCGCCAAGATCATGACCGATCCGGGCGGCGAGCCGATCGCGATCCTGTGCAAGGCCACCGGCCTGCCGCGCGGGGCCGTGCGGGCGCTCTGGCGAGGCCTGCGCCGACCCGAAACCGACTCGGCCGGCAACATCGCCCCGACCCTCGAGCGGGTGCTGACCTGCTTCGACTCCCTGGCGGTCGACCGGGCGCAGACGGTGCTGCGTTACTGGAACTGGGCCCTGTCCTCGGCCCTGACCCCGGGGCTTGTGAAGGCGATCAGGGAGGGCGACGAGGAGGCGGTGGATGAATTCTCCGCCCCGCAACGGGCGGCCATGCTGGCCCTGGGCCGTGATTTCACGCGATAAGCGGCGGGAATCTCAGGTTTTGCCGGGCAACTGACGACTATCCGCCCACGCCACAGCCTGTCACTCAGCAACGCTCTACTGTTGTTTCAAACATCTCTGTTGGGGTTGTCTTCATTGGCGACACGGCTTATGCAGCCAGCAGCCGGGCGACGCGTCCGGGCAAGCAACAGCTCAACAATTCCAAAATGGAACCCCCGGCCATGGAAGATAAATCCGCCATCATCGAGATGACGACCGACATCGTTTCCGCTTACGTCGGCAACAACTCCGTCTCGGCGAACGACATCCCCTCGCTCATCCAGTCGGTGCACAAGGCCCTGAGCGGTGTGGCCACGGGTGTCGAGACGGTCGAGGTCGCTCCCAAGGAACCCGCCGTGGCGGTCAAGAAGTCCATCACCCCCGACTTCCTGATCTGTCTGGAGGACGGCCGCAAGTTCAAGTCGCTGAAGCGCCACCTGCGCACCAAGTACGACATGAGCCCCGAAGAATATCGGGCCAAATGGGGCCTGGCCAAGGACTACCCGATGGTCGCCCCGAACTACGCCAAGGCCCGGTCGGACCTGGCCAAGCAGATGGGCCTCGGCCAGGGCGGCCGCCAGGCCAAGAAGCGCCGCTAGTCTTTCCGACGATTCATCGTCGACTCGGGAGCGCCCGCCGGAGATTCCGGCGGGCGTTTTTGTTGACTCGAGGCCTGCCTCGAAAGACCGCGGTTCTCTTTTCAATTGACTCAAAAAGAGAATCTTCACCCCTGCGGCGAAAAAAGCCCTTCCCCCGATTCGCGGGTTAAGCGATAGTGAATCCCGGTTGATTCCAAGGGGTTGTTAAGGATTCTGTAGATGGTCGCGCAACTGGGCGCATCGGCTCTTGCAGCCCGTGCTCACGAAGAGCTCCTGCGTTACTGGGCTGCTCAGCGCCGCTCGGGCCGTCTGCCGGCCCGCGCCGACATCTGCCCCGAAGCGTTCAAGCGTTTGCTGCCCACGGTCAGCCTGATCGATGTCGTCCGGCTCGAGGGCGGCGGCATCGACTATCGCCAGCGCTTGGCCGGCACCGGTCTCTACTCGGTCTATGGCCGCGAGATCACCGGCATGAAGCTGACGGATCTCTACAGCAGCAGCGCCGCCGACTACTGGCGGGCCGAGCTCGACGCCGTGGTCGCCGACCGCAAGCCCCGGGTCGGTTCGCACAGCATGGCCTGGCGCGGCGCCTCGCACGTCTCGACGCTGTGGCTGCGGCTGCCGCTGGCCAGCGACGGCTGCGAGGTCGACATGATCCTGGGCTATGACGCGGTGATCGGGCTGAAGTCCGAGCGGGCGGTCTACGCCAGCGGCATCCGGGCGGCTTAAAGCGCTTCGGCCGCGTCCCGGCGGATACGTTCCACCATCGAGGCCAGACCGTTCGACCGCTGCGTCGAGAGCGTGCCGTCGAGCCCCAGTCGCTTGAACGCGGCCTTGGCGTCGAAAGCCAGGATGTCGGCCGGCGTGCGGCCGGAGTAGAACTTCAGCAGGATGGCGATCAGGCCGCGCACGATGTGGGCGTCGGAGTCGCCGCGGAAGGTGAGCGCATCGCCCTCCCGGCCGCTGACGAGCCAGACCTGGCTGGCGCAGCCCCGGACCTTGTTGGCTTCGGAATGTTCGGCCTCGGTAAGGGGGCTGAGCTCGCGCCCCAGGTCGATGACATAGCTGATCTGTTCTTCCCAATCGCCGATCAGGTCGAAGTCCTCGGCGAGCGCGGCAAGTTCGGCGTCGATGGGGGAGGTCATGCGGCGGGGATTAGACCCCGATCAGGCGGCGGGCAAGCTCAGGTGCGCGGTCAGGCCCTTGCCCCTGGCCGACACGATGCTCAACGACCCGCCCATCGCGCTGCTCAGGGCCTCGACGATCGCCAGGCCCAGGCCCGCGCCGTTGTTTCGGCGGGTGAGCGCGCACTGACCCTGCTGGAAGGGTTTGAGCAGGCGCGGAATGTCGTCGGGATCGACGCCGGGCCCCTGGTCGGCGATGACGATATGGACCATGCCGCCGCTTTGCGTCGCGCTGACAGCCACCACCCCGCCGGTCGGCGACCAGGTCACCGCGTTCTGCAGCAGGTTGAACAGCATGGTGCGAAGGCCCCGGCCGTCGGCCAGAACCGACGGCAGGGCGGTGTCGTCGGCGATGTCGATGCTGACCTCGGTCTCGCGCAGGTCGGCGGCCAGCTGTTCGAGGGTGTCTTCGAGCGCATGGTCCAGCGGCTCGGCCGCCAGGTCCATGTCGGCGGCGTGGCCCTCCAGCCGGGCAATCTCCAGCACCTGGTTGACCAGGCTGAGCAGCTTGTGGCCGCTGGCCCGGATGTGTTCGGCGTATTCCTTGTACTGCGGCGAGCCGAGCGGTCCGTAGAGTTCGCACGACAGGATTTCGGAAAAGCCAATCACCGCGTTGAGCGGCGTGCGCAGCTCGTGGCTCACCATGCGGAGAAAGGACTTCTTCTGCTCGTCCATGGCGGCCCGTCGTTCGGCGGCGGTGGCCGGCGCTTCGAAGGGGACGACGATCTGACGAGCCGCGCGGGTCATTCTGGCCTTTCGAGCCGAGCTTCTGTGCGGCCTTGAAACAGTCTTGCCAGCCGCCGCTTACGAATCCGTTTCCAGCTGCGGCGCCTTGTCCACAACCCTTCCCCGCTTGATCCGTCGCCCACCGATTGTGCGCGCTTCTGCCTGAGCCGTCGGGCGGCTAATGTCTTAACGACCAACCAGTGGGGCAGGGACGCCAAGTTTAGGCCGTTGACCGACGATCCAACCGATCAATCCGCCGACGTCCTCGAGGCGCGCAAGTCCGCGCGGCCCGATCCCTTCGCGCTGCTCTGCCTTTCAGCCCTGGTCGCGGTGACTGGAACCCTGCTTTCGGGCGGGGTCGGCGGGCCGTTGGGGGTTCTGTGTCTGGCGCCGTTGGCCATCGCCCTGGTCATGGAGGCCGACCGCAGCCGGGACCGGCAGACCGCGGCCGGGGCGCTGTTGTCGATCGCCGCCGCCGCCGTCGCCGCCCTCGGCCAACTGCTGGGCGTGGCGCTGCCGCCGCCCAGCCCGCCGCTGGCCATGGCGCTCGGCCTGCTGGGCATGGCGGTGATCGTGCTGACCCTCGGCTCGGGCCTGCTGCTCTCGCGCCGCCGACGCCGCGCCGTCGAAGGCCGTCAGGACGGGGAGGCCCAGCGCCTGACCCGCCTGCTCAGCGGCCAGCCGCACCTGCTGGTCGCCCTCTATCCTCACGGCAAGGTCCGCGCCCTCTACGGCCGTGCGCCGGAGGGTATCGATACCGACACCCTGGTGCGCCTGGGCCTGCCAGCGCTGGCCGCCCAGCGCGAGCCGGTGGCCGCGGCGCTCAAGGCCGCCGCGACCGAGGGCAGGGCCGAGGTCGCCTTCGCGCCGCTGAGCGCCCAGGATCGCTGGGTCGCCGTCTCCCTGCGCCGGGCCGAGGACGACATGGTCCTGGCCGTGCTCCGCGACGCCACCACAGACCACGCCCGGCAGGCCGCCCTGGAGCAGGCCAAGACCGACGCCGAGACCCTGGCCAGCGGAAAGTCCCGGTTCCTGGCCAACATGAGCCATGAGCTGCGCACGCCGCTGAACGCCATCATGGGCTTTTCGGACATCATGCACTCGCGGCTGTTCGGTCCGATGCCCGACAAGTACGGCGAATACAGCGGCCTGATCCACGAGGCGGGCAGTCACCTGCTGGACCTGATCAACGACGTGCTCGACATGTCGAAGATCGAGGCGGACCGCTTCGAGCTGTCGCGCGAACCGTTTGACGCGCGCGAAGCGGTGTCTGCGGCCCTGCGGCTGATGCGGCTGCAGGCCGACGGGGCGGGCGTGCAGCTGCGCGGCATGCTGCCGACCCAGCCGCTGGAGATCGACGCCGATCGGCGGGCGCTGAAGCAGATCGTGCTCAACCTGGTATCGAACGCGCTGAAGTTCACCCCCAAGGGCGGGGCGATCACGGTGACGGCGCACGGGTTCGAGGGGGTGTTCGAGCTGGTGGTGGCCGATACCGGGGTGGGCATCTCGGTCGAGGATCTGGAGCGACTGGGCCGGCCCTACGAGCAGGCCGGGGACAGCGACCGGCGGGCCCTGGGCACGGGCCTGGGCCTGTCGCTGGTGCGCTCGTTCGCCGAGTTGCATGGCGGCGAGATGGCCATCGAGAGCACGGTGGGGCAGGGGACGACGGTGACCATCCGCCTGCCGGTGCTGTTGCCGCCGGTGCAGCCGGCGGAACCGGCCGGCGACAATGTGGTGGCGTTCAATCCGGTGCGATGAAGGGGACGGGCGCTAACGGGCGCCCGCCGCCAGGAACGCCCGGCCCGCCGCGAAATCCCCGACCTCGACGTGGGCCTGGCGCACCCGGTCGCCGCTGGGTCCGGCGAAGACGAACTCCACCATCACCGCCTCGCGCGGATCCAGGCCGGCCAGCGCCGTCTGGGCGGCGGCCGGAAAGCGGAAGGCCCAGCCGGCCTTGGCGTCGGCGGGCAGCAGCATGGGGCCGGCGGGGCCCCGGGCGTCGGCGGTGAAGACACGGGAGGCCGAGCGGGGCGAGGTGCGTGCGGCCAGGGTCAGCTTGCCGCCCCTGCCGCGCGATCGCAGGTCGAGATAGGGACCGCTGGTGCGGGTGATGTCGCGGATGACCAGCCGGGCCGAATAGGGGGTGGCGTTGTCGGCGAAGACCGCGACGGCGGTGAGCCGCGGCGCGCCATACTGGCCGGCCAGGCCAAAGCGCAGGCGGTCCCAGCCGAAGGCGCTGGTCTGGGACAGCTTCCAGCGCTCTCCGGACCTGGAGGTCGAGCGGTCGGCGCTCCAGTCGGCGACCTCGCCGGGGTAGTCCATGCGGGCCAGCTTGGAATAGCCGGCGAAGGCCGAACGCACCCGGCCGGCGGCGGTGGCCAGATCGGGCGAGCGGCAATCGGCGGCGCGGGCCTTGCGCCAGGCGCGGCCTTCGGTCTGGCCCAGTGTCTCGATACGGGCCCCGGCGCGCAGGGCGGCGCCCCGGGCCTGAAGCCTGGACGCGTCGAGGGCGGCCGAGACCTGCGGCGTAAAGAGGGCGCAGCGGGCCCCCGCCGCGCTCATCACGGTTCGTTCGTACAGCAGGTCCAGGGCGCCTCCGGCGGCATGGGCGGGACGACTGGTCACCACCAGGGCGACACAGACCAGACCCACAGACCACCAGGCGACCCGACCCTTGATCTGCTCACGCAGGCTCGTCATCGGTCCGCATTTCTCTATTCTTGTCGGCGCTAGCCTAGGCGGGCCGCCTTGCCATCCGGTTAGCGAGAAGGACGACGCGTGCTGCTTTCCACCGACATCTGGGTCGCGGCCCTGATCCGCCGCGCCGAACTGGCGGGGGCATTCGCCGTGGTGGCCCGCAAGGGCGACGCCCGGGCCGGGTCGGTGCTGGTCAAGGCGGTCAACCGGGGCGAGGGCGGCGCCCGGTTGTTCAGCGAGGCGACGCGCGGCGATGGGGAGCGGATCTGGATGCAGCCGATGGCCAGCACGGTGGAGGCCGACCTCGATGCCTATATCGCCCGAACGGCCCGGATCGATCCCGACGTCTGGGTGGTCGAGATCGAGGACCGCGAGGGTCGCCACTTTCTGACCGAAACCGTCGAGACCCGTTAACCCCGTTTTTTGACGGTCCTGAAAGTGGCGCGGGTGCAAACATGGCTGTCCCCAGAATGAGTGCGCCATGCTTTTCCTGCTTAACGACGTGGTCCTGAACCTGGCTCCTACCGAGATGGCTCCGCCGGTGGCCGCCCAGCGTTTCCGGGCGCTGAGCATGGGGTTCGTCGAGAAGCTCGGCCGTGAACTGTTCGCCGAGGAGCCGCTCCTGCACCGGTTCAGTCCCGAAAGGGCGCGGCGGCTGGCCAGCCTGATCCTGCTCAAGCAGCCGGAAATCAACGCCGCCCTGTTCATCGCTCCGGCCCGGGGCTGTGACGAGAAGCTGGTGGCCTCACGCTATGCGCAGATCAGCTTCGAAGTCATGGCCGTGCTTTACGACCGCCAGCAGCACGGAAATCTGACGACGGTCGAGGCGGATCGGCAGGTCTGGCGCCGCTTGGCGGCCTGAAGCGCTGGACGCCGCCGCCGGCCTTTGATTAGCTGCCTCTGGGCTGAGTACCGGGGGGCTTTCAATGTTGTCGCGTATGGTCACGGCGGTGGTCGCCGTCTTGCTGCTGGTGCTGGCGGCAAGTCCGGCGGAAGCCCGCTGGTATCGAGCCGAGAGCAAGCGGTTCATCGTCTACAGCGACGGCGACAAGGATGCCCTGGCCAAGTTCGTCAGCGACCTCGAGGACTACGACGCCATCCTGCTCGACATGATGTTGGTGCCGGCGGAGCGGGTCGAGCCGCCCAAGCTGAAAATCTACCTGGTCGGCCGGCAGGAGGACCTGAAGATCGTCAGGCCGAACATCAGCTCGCTGGTGGCGGGATTCTATTCGGCCAGCCTGGACGACATCTTCTTCATCGCAGATCGGCCGCAGAGCCGCGACACCCTGGCCGATGACGTCATCTACCATGAGTACGCCCACCACTTCATGTATCACTACGCCACCCGGTCCTATCCCGGCTGGTACGTGGAGGGCTTCGCCGAGTACTTCGGCGCGGTGGAGCTGAAGGACACCTCGTTCATCGTCGGCGGCCTGGCCCACGGGCGGGGATACACCCTGTTCAATTCAAAATGGGTGCCGCTGGGCGACCTGCTCAGCAAGAGGCCCTACGAGTTCAAGACCGGCGAGGAGTCGATTTCCTTCTACGCCCAGGCCTGGCTGCTGACCCATTACATGCGCTCCGACCCGCAGCGTCTCAAGCAGCTGAACCGCTACTTCGCCGCCCTGACCCCCGACAAGAATCCGGCGGAGACCTGGACCGAGGTGACCGGCGACAGCATGGACGCCCTGACCGTCAAGCTGCGGGCCTACGCCCGCGGCAACCTGCCGGCGACCAGCTTCACGCGCCGCGAGAAACGCAAGCTCGCGCCCTCGACGATCACCGAACTGTCCCCGGCGGCGGCCGACTTCGTGCTGCTGCAACTGCGCCTGTCAGGCGGGGTGGAGGAAAAGGAACAAGCGGCGGTCCTGAGCCTGGTCCGCGCCAGGGCGGCGAAATACCCGGGCGACCACATGGCCGAAACCACCCTGGCCCGGGCGGAGCTCGGCTTTGGCGACTTCGACAAGGGGCGGGCGCTGATCGGCGGTCTGCTGGCCCGCGATCCGAACGACGCCGAGGCCCTGCAGATCCTCGGCATCGCCCTCGTCCAGAAGGCGGAAGACGACAAGGACGAGGACAAGCTCCTCAAGGAGGCGCGCAAATACCTGGCCCGCGCCTATCAGGCCAACAACGACGACTACCGCACCCTCTACTATTTCACCCAGGCCCAGCGGGGACTGCCCGGCTATCCCAGCGAGAATACCGTCGAGCTGCTGACCGAGGCCCAGGTGCGGGCGCCGCAGGTGCAGGAGGTGCCCCTGACCCTGGCCAGCGCCCTGATGAGTCACAAGCGCTGGGACGAGGCGGTGGCCCTGCTGACGCCGCTGGCCAACGACCCGCACGGAGAGGGCGCGGCGGAAGCGGCGCAGGACATGTTGCGGCGGATCAAGGCGAACCGATGAGCTTTGTGAAGACGCTGTTCGCGCTGCTGGCGCCTCTCGCTGCGATCACGATGGCCACGGCCACGGCCGCCGGCGCCGCTGATCGGCCGATCAAGCGCCAGGACCTGGTCGGGATGTTCGACGGCATGAGGGCCGACGCGCCCTGGAACGTCGATGGGCCTCTGCTGTGGGGCTACTTCTTCCTGTCCAGCGATCTGCCAAAGCTGCAGGCGGCTTCGGAGACGCTCAAGGCGGACGGCTACCGGATTGTCCAGTTAAGGGCCGACCGGTCGGGCCCGAAGCCGAAATGGCAGCTGCATGTCGAGCGCGTCGAAACCCACACGGTCGAGAGCCTGCTCGAACGCAACGAGCAATTCTACCGGTTGGCGGAGCGCTTCGGCCTGGAAAGCTATGATGGAATGGACGTCGGCCCCGCGCCCTGAGACGTGACAACCGGCCCCCGCGCCGCTACAGCCCGGCCCATGTCCAATACCCCCGCCGCAGAGGCCGCGCGTCGGCGCACCTTCGCCATCATCAGTCACCCTGACGCCGGCAAGACCACCCTGACCGAGAACCTGCTGCTGGCCGGCGGGGCGATCCGGGCGGCCGGCGCGGTGCGGGCGCGCGGCGAAAACCGCCGCACCCGGTCCGACTGGATGAAGATCGAGCGCGAGCGCGGCATCTCGGTTTCGGCCAGCGTCATGACGTTCGATCATGCCGGGCTGATGTTCAACCTCCTCGACACGCCCGGGCACGAGGACTTCTCGGAAGACACCTACCGCACCCTGACCGCCGCCGACGCCGCCGTCATGGTGCTGGACGCCGCCAAGGGGATCGAGCCGCAGACCCTGAAGCTGTTCGAGGTCTGCCGCCTGCGCGACATCCCCATCGTCACCTTCATCAACAAGATGGACCGCGAGGCGCAGGACCCCTTCGCCCTGCTCGACGAGATCGCCACCAAGCTGCAGCTGGATCCCGCGCCGCTCTACTGGCCGGCAGGCTCCGGCGGACGGTTCAAGGGCATGATCGACCTGCGCGGCCAGACCTTCGTGCCGTATAACAAGAACCGCGAGGAGGGCCACGATCGCCCGGTGCCGCTGAACGGCAATGCGGTGGTCTCCTACCTCGACCCGGACGAGCGGGAAGAGGCCGAGGAAGGGGCGATGCTGGTGCAGGAGGCCTCCAAGCCCTTCGACCACCAGGCCTTCCTCGAGGGCCACATGACGCCGGTGATCTTCGGCTCGGCCCTGCGCCACTTCGGGGTCGACGAGCTGCTTGAGGTGCTGGGCGCCTATGCCCCGCCGCCCAAGGCGGTGAAGGCCGAGAAGGCGGGGGTGGAAACCGCCGTGGCCCCGGGCGATCCGGAGGTGTCCGGCTTCGTCTTCAAGGTCCAGGCCAACATGGACCCCAACCACCGCGACCGCATTGCCTTCTTCCGCCTGACCTCGGGCAAGTTCACCCGCGGCATGAAGCTGAAGTCACAGGGCACCGGCAAGCAGATGAGCGTCAACGCGCCGATCATGTTCTTCGCCTCCGACCGCGAACTGGCTGAAGAGGCGTTCGCCGGCGACGTCATCGGCATTCCGAACCATGGGGTCTTGCGGGTCGGTGACAGCCTGTCGGAGTCCGGCGCCCTGCGGTTCGCCGGCCTGCCCAACTTCGCGCCTGAAATCCTGCGCCGTGTCCGGGTCCGCGATCCCCTGAAGGCCAAGCACCTGAAGAAGGCGCTTGAAGGTCTGGCCGAAGAGGGCGTGACCCAGCTGTTCCGGCCGGAACTGGGGTCCGATTTCGTGGTCGGGGCCGTCGGTCAGCTGCAGTTTGAGGTTATGGCCGACCGGCTGGGCAACGAATATGCGCTCGACGTGATCTTCGAGGCCTCGCCGTTTGCCGAAGCCCGCTGGCTGGGCGGCACGGCGGCCGAGATCGAGACCTTCCGCTCGACTCACCGCACGGCCATGGCCAGCGACATCGACAACAGCCCGGTGTTCCTGTCCAAGTCGGCCTGGGAAACCACCTATGTGGCCGAGCGCTATCCGAACCTGTCGTTCCAGCGCACGCGCGAGCGGGGCTGACTTGACGCGGGTCCGCCCGGCGCCATTTCTTGGCGGGTGGGAGGACGGGCATGATCGTTGTCGCCATTGCGCTGATGGTGGCCAGCACCGAAGGGCCGCCGCCCTATCCGCAGGCGCTGCGGTGCGCCGGCCTGACCATGGCCTGGTCTGACCTGGAAACCGAGCATGCATCCGCCGGCGCGTCCCTGGCGCGCGGCGACGCCGAGTTCTGGGCTTTCGCGACCATGGACGCCGCCCGGCGAGACGGCGGGATCAAGCCGCCGGAGGTGGAGGCGGCGATGACCATGAGCACGCAGGCGGCGAAGGGCCGCTTTGTCGCCGGCGACGAGAATGCCGCCCGCGAACTGCTGGATTGCCAGCTGCTGATCCCGGCAGGGGGCCGCGATATCGCGCCGGTCGGACCTGGCTAGATCGTCCGCGCGGCGTCGCTCAGCGCCCAGCGGTGGGAGTCCGGTCCCAGCGGCAGACGGAAGGGGCGGGGATCGTCCCGGCCGTCGCCCAGATGGCGCTCGAAGGCGGCGATGATGGCGCCCGCCAGGCCATCGACAGCCTGTCCGCTCTTGCGGTGCGCGGCCTCGATGAACTCGATGACCTGCTTGCGGTGGCAGACACCCCGAAAGTAGCGCAAGGCCTCGATGATTTCCGCCGTCAGCGGTTCGAGAACCGTCACCGTCGCTTCGTCTTCGAGCCGAACCAGCTTGATCGCCATCACCGACCCCGTCGTCGTGGTGGAAATGTTCGCGTCAGGCGGGAACCCGACGCGGCGGCACCATGACCCGGATCAAGCCGGATGGCGAATCGAATCATGTCTCGGGCCCGCACTTCGTCCATTGGCCCTCGACCTGGGCCCTCGGGTTCGTTACGACGCACGCCTCCCATGCGTCCTCCCATCCTCGCCCTCAAAGACGTCCGCCTCGTGGACGGCGCAACGACCCTGTTCGACGGGGTCGACCTGGCGTTGGAGCCAGGGGTCAAGGCGTGCCTGGTCGGGCGCAACGGAGCTGGCAAGTCGACGCTGATGCGGCTGATGATGGCCGAGATTCAGGCCGACGCCGGCGAGCGGGTGGTCAGCCCCGGCGCGCGCATCAGCGTGGTGCCGCAGGAACCGAAGATCACCGGCGAGACCCTGCTCGACTACGCCACGGCCGGCGGGGCGCTGTCCTACATGGCCGAGGCGACGCTGACCGAGCTGGGCCTCGACCCGGAGAAGAGCACGGCCGGCTTGTCGGGGGGCGAGATCCGCCGGGCGGCGCTGGCGCGGGCCTTCGCCGAGGAGCCCGACGTGCTGATGCTCGACGAGCCGACCAACCACCTGGACATCCTGGCCATCGAGACCCTCGAGGGCATGCTCAAGGCCAGCCGGGGAGCGGCCCTGATCGTCAGCCACGACCGCGCCTTCCTGGAACGCACCACCACCCGCTGCTTCTGGCTGGAGAGCCGGCGGGTGCGCCGGCTGGACAAGGGCTTCGCCGCCTTCGACGACTGGTCCGAGAAGCAGCTGGAGGCAGAGGCGGACGAGTTTCGCCGGCTGAACGTCGCCCTGGCCAAGGAAGAGCACTGGCTGCAGCGCGGCGTCACCGGCCGCCGGGCCCGCAATGAAGGCCGTCGGCGTCGGCTGATGGACATGCGCGAGCAGAAGTCGACGGTGCTGCGCGAGGCGCGCGGGACGCTGAACATGGAAATGGCCGTCGGCTCGGCCTCAGGCAAGCGCGTGGCCGAGGCCAAGGGCCTGTCCAAGGCGTTCGGCGACAAGGTGCTGGTCAAGGGCTTCTCGACCCGTATCCAGCGGGGCGACCGGGTGGCCATCGTCGGCCCCAACGGGGCGGGCAAGACCACCCTGGTCAAGCTGCTGCTTGGCCAGATCGAACCGGACGAGGGCTCGGTCCAGCTGGGGACCAACCTTGAGATCGCCTATATCGACCAGGCGCGGGCGGACCTCGACGCCAGCGCCACCCTCTGGCAGGCCCTGACCCCGGGCGGCGGCGACCAGGTCATGGTCGGCGGCGTGCCGCGCCATGTGGCCGGCTACGCCAAGGACTTCCTGTTCCGCGACAACCAGCTGCGCCAGCCGGTCTCGACCCTGTCGGGTGGCGAGCGGGCGCGGTTGCTGCTGGCCCGGGCGCTGGCGACGCCGGCCAACCTGCTGGTGCTCGATGAGCCGACCAACGATCTCGACATGGAAACCCTCGACATGCTCGAGGACCTGTTGGCCGGCTTCCAAGGCACCCTGCTCCTGGTCAGCCACGACCGCGACTTCATCGACCGCCTGGCCGGCTCGACCATCGGCCTGAACGGGCGGGGCGAGGTTGTGGAGACGCCGGGCGGCTGGAAGGATTTCCTGGGCCAGAACCCGGGCTTCTTCACCAGCGGCGTCCAGGTCCTGCGCACCCAGCAGAAGTCGGCGGCCAGCCTGGCGGCGCCTGCGCCGGTGGCCCCGCCCGCTCCGGCGCAGGCCCGGCCCAAGGCCAAGCTGACCTACAAGGACCAGCGGCGCCTGGAAGAACTCGAAGGCCTGGTGGCCAGCCTGCCGCTGGAGATCAAGAAACTCGAGGCGGTGCTGGCCGACTCCGGCCTCTACGCCCGCGACCCGGTCGCCTTCGATCGCACCATGAAGGCCATGGACGCGGCGCGAGCCAAACTGGCGGCCTCCGAGGAAGAGTGGCTGGCGCTGGAAGAGAAGCGCGAGAGCCTGGCGGGCTGAAATCGGTGGATAACCGCGCAACCCTTGCCGGATAACGGCTGCCGACGGTCTGTTGCCGCTTATCCACAAGCCGTCCCCAATTGATCCGACCTCGGCGCACAGCCGGGCGATTTCAGACGGTTGCGACCCGCCCGGAGCGGTGACACCCTCCACCTGTCGAGAGGAACTGCGGCGCGGGCGAGACGGGAAACCGGAAGGCCAGGCGAACGGAACGGCTCAGGACCTAAGGACCAAGGGGAGACCCAAGGAAACCGGTCAGGGGTCGGTCGGATGAAGACCGGAGCAATCCGGACCCCCACACCGACCACCACCACTCGGCCGCCAGAGCCCCTCGGGGATCTGGGTAAGAGGGTGAGGCCGCCGGGCGACCGGATGCCTCGCCCTCTTGCTCGTTCCGGCTCCCGCTTTTCAACCTGCCTCTTGGCGTCGAACGCCGCTCGCCCTAGGTTTGAGGCCGGATTGAGGGAGGGTGGAATGACGTCTCGTCGCCTGGTTCTGGCCGGAGGCCTCGCCGCGCTTGCCGCGGCCTGCTCGGAGGCTCCCAAGACGCCGCCCGGCACGACCCGCATCCGCTTCGCCACCGACTGGAAGGCCCAGGCCGAGCACGGCGGCTTTTATCATGCGCTGGCCAGCGGCGAGTATGCCCGACGCGGCCTTTCGGTCGAGATCAAGCAGGGCGGCCCGGGGGTCAACGTGCCCCAACTTCTCGCTGCAGAAGCCATCGAGCTGGGCATGGGCTCCAACAGCTTCATCGCCCTGAACCTGGTCAAGGAGAAGGTGCCGGTGAAGGCCGTCGCCGCCTTCATGCAGAAGGACCCGCAGGTCCTGCTGGCCCACCCCGATCAGGGCATCAGGGGCATCGCCGACATGAAGGGCCGGCCGATCCTGCTGTCGGCGGCCTCGAAGGAGGCCTTCTGGGTCTGGCTGCGGGCCAAGTACGGCTTCACCGACGACCAGGTGCGGGCCTACAACTACAGCGCCGCGCCCTTCCTGGCCGACAAGCGGGCCATCCAGCAGGGCTATCTGTCCAGCGAGCCCTACACCATCGAGAAGGAGACCGGCATGAAGCCGGCCGTCTTCCTGCTGGCCGACGAGGGCTACCCCGGCTACGCCACCATGGTGCTGGCGCCCAACAAGCTGATCATGCGCAATCCCGACGCCGTACGGGCCTTCATCGAGGCCAGCGCCGTCGGCTGGAAGGCCTATCTGGCCGGCGACGCCGCCGCCGCCGACGCCATGATTCTGAAAGACAATCCGGAGATGACCCCGGAGCTGCTGGCCCACGCCCGGGACGTCATGAACCAGTACGGTATCGTCGACAGCGGCGACGCCAGGACGGGCGGCGTCGGCGTGATGACCGACGCGCGCTGGGCGGAGTTCTTCGGAGTGACCAGCGGACAGGGCGTCTATCCCAAGGAGATGGACTACCGGCAGGCCTACACGCTGGATTTCGTGAAAAAGTAGGAGGCTCCGTGCGCTCGACGATCCTGGCTGGAAAGCGGGCGCGGGCGCTCCGCAAGGAGATGTCGAAGCCCGAGGTCTGGCTATGGACGCGCTTGCGTGTGAGGCTGGTTGGCCAGCCACCGTTTCGACGGCAGCATCGATGGGACACGACATCCTGGATTTCTTCTGCCCTCAGGCTAGCCTGGTCGTCGAAGTCGATGGGCAGAGCCATTTGACGGCAGAACAGGCGGAGCATGATCGCCGCAGGGATGCGTGGCTGCGGGCGGAGGGATTGGAAGTGCATCGGGTCCCGGCGTCGCAGGTGTTGGCCGATCCAGACCAGGTTGCGGACTCGCTGAGATTAGTCGCCATGGATCGCGTCGGTGCTCGCCCACCCACATCCTCCCCCGTACGGCCTTCGGCCTACGTGGGAGGATGGGGAAGCGCCGCGTGGTGATCGCTGACCTCAAAGCGGTCGAGGTCGAGTACGCCCGCGGACTGGCGCTGGGGCCGGTGGATTTGACTCTCGGCGAGGGCGAGATCGTCGCTCTGGTGGGGCCGTCGGGTTGCGGCAAGTCGACGGCGATGCGGCTGTTGGCCGGGCTGGAGGCGCCGACGCGGGGAACTGTGGCGCGGGATATCGAGCGCGGAGAGACTTCCCTGGTCTTTCAGGCTCCGACCCTGGCCCCCTGGCTGACCGCCGCCGGCAACGTGGCCCTGCCGCTGGAACTGGCCGGCCTGCCACGGGCCGAGACCAGGGCGCTGGCGGTAGACTGGCTGGCCAAGGTCGGGCTGGCCGGCTGCGAGGATACCCGGCCGGCGCAGCTGTCCGGCGGCATGGCGATGCGGGTCTCGCTAGCCAGGGCCCTGGCGACCCGGCCCCGGCTTCTCCTGCTGGACGAGCCTTTCGCGGCGCTGGACGAGATCACCCGGCGGCGGCTGGCCGATGACGTGCTGGCGCTCTGGGCGGAGATGAAGCCCGCCATCCTGTTCGTCACCCACAACGTCGAGGAGGCCGTCTACATGGCCGGCCGCGTCGTGGTGATGACCCCGGGCCCTGGCCGTATCGCCGGCCAGCTCGTCATCGAAGGGCCGATGCCGCGCCCGGAAGGCTTCCGCACCACCGCCGGCTTCCGCCAGGCGGCGGAGACCGTCTCGCGCCTGCTGGCGGGCGGTGCGGCATGAAACGGCTGGTCGATATCCTGGCTCCTCTGGCCCTCGTTGTCCTGCTGTTGGCCGGCTGGGAAATCGCCTGCCGGGTGCTGGCCGTGCCGGTCTATCTGCTCCCCGCGCCCAGCGCCGTCTGGACCAGCCTTGTGCAGGACTGGCACGCCTTGGCGGCGGCGGCCTGGACGACCCTGTCGATGGCGCTGATCGCCCTGGCTGTCGCCAGTGTTTGCGCCTGCACCCTCGCGGTGCTGGGGGGCTTGAGTCCACTGATCGAGAAAGCCATCCAGCCGGTGGCGGTAACCATCCAGGTGACCCCCGTCATCGCCATCGCGCCGCTGGTGATGATCTGGACGGGCCTGGACCATCCCGAGCGGGCGATCATCGTGCTGGCCACCATCGTCGCCTTCTTCCCCATCTACTCCGGCGCGGCCACCGGACTTCGCGCCGCCGATCCCGACCTCAAGCGATTGTTCGACCTCTATGAGGCGAGCCGCTGGCAGCGGCTGGTGCGGCTGCGCCTGCCCTCGGCCATTCCGGCCCTGGTCGAGGGGCACAAGGTGGCCACCGCCCTGGCAGTGATCGGGGCCGTGGTGGCGGAATTCGTGGCCGGGTCCGGCGGGGCCCAGGGTCTTGCCTGGCGGATCATCGAGTCGGCCAACCGCCTGCAGACCGCGAGGGTGTTCGCCGCCCTGGTGACCCTGGCGGTCATGGCGGCGCTGCTCTATGCGGCCGTCGACATTCTGGAGCGGCGAATCCTCGCCTGGTGGCGCGGCCGTTAGCGCGGCCTTAAGCCGGCATCGGCAAAGTGCATCGACATCAACCCCCGGTTTGTCATGCGTTACGGCCTCGTCCTCCTGCTCCTTGGTCTTCCCGGCGCCGCCCTGGCCGCCGAGGATCGCTATGGCCCGAGCCGTAGCCGCGAGCCGACGGTTGCGCCGATGGCCGTCCCGATCGCGGCCTCCGCCGCCGGACCGCTTCTGGCCGGCCGGGAGCCGTCCGCCTACAGCGGCCGGCTGCTGAACTGGTCCGGCAAGCCCGCAGGGCCGCCGCCTGGCGCCGCCCCGCCGCCGGTCACCCGGCCCTTCGTCGCCCCTTCGCCGGTTGCTTCGGCGCCGTCGCCTCAGGTCTACGCCTCGCGCGGACCGGCTCCGGCCCGCCTGCCGACGAGCCTGTATGACACCCCCGTCCCGGCGCCGGCGCCGGGACGGGGGTGT
>SDZP01000328.1 GCA_004144935.1 Caulobacteraceae bacterium
ACGCCGCCCACGGATTCGGCGCAGCGGGCGAAGCGGCCGAGCAGATCGACCGGCGCGCCGCCCGCACCCTGTCGCGCATCGTCGTCGCCACCAGCGTCGAGGCGACCGACGATCCCCTTGCGGCCTTCCTGGTCAGCCGGGGCCAGACGGTGTTTCGAGGCGCGCCGGTCGATCTGCTCGGCCGCTTCGCCCGCTGCGCCGAATCCGTGGGCGGCGTCAGCCATGTGGTCCGCATCAAGGGCGACGCGCCCTTCGTCGATCCGGCCATCGTCGACAAGGCGGTTCGCATCGCTTTGGACAGCGACGCCGACTATGTCGCCAACCGCGGCTGGTTTGGATTTCCCAAGGGGATGGAGGTGGAGATCATCCGCGCGCCGGTGCTTGTGGCCGCCGCCGTGGCCGACCGCGATCCGGCCGCCCGCGCCTCGCCGACCGCCTTCCTGCGCGCCGATCCGGTCCGCTTTCGACACGCCAACTTCGCCGCGCCGCGCGACCTGTCGGCTCTCGACTGGCGGGTGAAGACCCAGGCCGACATGACCTTTGCCCGAGGCGTCTACGCCGCCCTGCACGGCGCCGATCCGGCCTTCGCCATGCGCGACGTGCTGGACCTGACCGGCGGGCGGCAGGACGTCGCGAAGTACGCGGCCTGAGATACCTGGCTTGAGGGCTGGTCCCGAAACGGAATGAGCCCGCCAACGGGGGGAGTTGGCGGGCTCTTGGAAACCGCCCTGGGTTTCGGGGGGGCGTAATCGGGCGGCTTCGATGAGTAAATGCCGTTCGTCGACATATGTTCCGGCGGCCGTGACTCTTTCCAGGGGAATTCGTCAGGCCGCCGGTCGGCGCTAGTTGCGGAAGCGGATGCCGATGTAGGCGGCGCGTCCGGCTTCGCCGTAGCCCAGGCTCTCCTGGTAGTCCTCGTCGGCCAGGTTCTCGATGCGCGCCGTCAGCTCGATCAACGGGCTGAGGGTCCAGCCGCCGGCCAGGTCGGCGGTGACGAAGCCCTCCCGGGTTTCCGGCGAGAAGGTCGAGGGATTGCTGTCCGCCTGTTCGTCCTCGGCCCGCACCGTGAGCAACGCGTTGAAGCGCGCGTTGCGCCAGCCGAAGCTGACCGCGCCCGAATGCTCGGGCACGCGCAGCAGACGCGCCCCGGTCGTCTCGTCGACGGCGTCGGTGTAGGCGTAGTTGGCCTTGAGCAGGAACTGGCCCAGCGCGACCTCGCCGGCGACGGTGACGCCGGTGGTCAGGGTCTCGTCGAGGTTCACGTAGCGGCCCGCGCCGTAGGAGATCTGGTCCTCGACCTGCAGCCGGTAGCCGGTGGCCTGGACGAAGAGGCGGTCATCGCTCGAGCGCCAGGACAGGCCGAGGTCCCAGCCCTCGGCGGTTTCCGGCTTCAGGCCCACCGACGGCCCGGCCGGGAAGCAGAAGTCGCAGACCGCCTGGCTGATGGTCGGGGTCTTGAAGCCCTGGCCCCAGCTGGCCTGGGCGGCGAAACCCGGGCCGAACCGGTAGCTGGCCGAAATCCGGGCCGTCGTCTTGGCCTCGAAGTCGTCGGGATCGTCGTAGCGCAGGGCGCCCGACAGGGTCAGCGGCTCGACCGGCGAGAAGCGGACGACGCCGAAGGCCGAGGTGGCCCCGAGGTCGGCCGTGGCGCCGGTGCTGACCGAGGCCTCGGTGTCGTCGCGTTCGGCTCCGAAGACGAAGGCGAACCGGTCGGATGCGCCGCCCCGGCCGGCCGTGTAGCGGACGGTGGCGCGATCGGCCTCATAGGAGGACGAGAAGGACGAGATGTTGTCGCGCTGGATGTCGTAGAGGCTGACCGAGACGGTGTGGTCGAGGCCCAGGAAACTGTCCGCCTTCAGCCGGCCGAAGCCCGACCAGGCTTGCGCCGTGGCGCGGTCGGGGGTGTCGCCGAAGGCGAAGAAGCTGTCGTAGCCGTCGATGTCGACGTCGTACTCGTTGTAGCGGATGCGGCCGTCGAGGCTGACCGTGTCGCTGAGATCGACTCGGCCGTTGACGCTGGCGGTCCAGCTTTCCAGCCCGTCGTCCTCCGTGCCGTTGGCGGCCTTGGAGACCCCATCGCTCCTGTAGCCGGCCACCGAGCCGCCGATGGCGAAGCGGTCGGTAGCGATGCCGCCGGCCGCAGTCGCCCGCAGGGTCGCGTAGCTGCCCGCCTCGGCGCTGGCGCGCCAGCCGTTCAGCTCGCGGGTGGTGAAGCTGATCACCCCGCCGATGGCGTCCGAGCCCCAGAGTGAGCCCTGCGGGCCTTCGAGGATCTCGATGCGGGCGATGTCGGCCAGGTCGAAGGCGGCGAAGTCGAAGCCGCCGTTGGGACTGGAGGGATCGTTCTGGACGACGCCGTCGACCAGGACGAGGGTCTTGTCGCCGGCCGCGCCGCGGGTGCGCACGGTGGTGACGCCGCCGAAGCCGCCATTGCGGCTGAGCGACAGGCCGGGGGTGGTGGTCAGCAGGTCGGCGGCGAACACCGCCTGGCGGGCGTCGATGTCGTCATCGGTGATGACGGTCAGCCCGAGCACGCTGTCCGGCTCGGTGGGCAGGCGGGTGACGACGACGGCGTCGACATCGCCTTCGACCGCATCGGCGGCCGCCTCAGCGGCATAGGCGGCGGCGGACGACAACAGGGCCAGGGAACTGGCGGCCAGAAGCAGGGTGGTGAAACGCATGGCGCGTTCTCCTCATCAAGGAGCCCGCGCGGCGCCGCGTGGCGGGGTCAGGTCAAGCGACAACGTCGGCGCGCCGGCCGACGGTCGCTTCAACGGGAGACCCCGCGCCGACAGCCTGGACCCGGGCCACGGACGAACGACGACGGCGGCAGGTCTCCTGGCTTGCGGGTCATAAGGTTCACATCGTCGCCTTCCCGGTTTCCCAGTGGCGCCCTCCCCCGTGAAGGAGAAGGACCGATGCGGCCCTCGCCGCTGACAGTTGCGGGCACAGCGGGGGATTCACACCCCCTTCCCTCTTGGCCCCCGGTGGGGGGACCGCCTGAGCGGGCTAATGCTGCAACGCGGCGTGGATGGCAAGTCCGACGGCGGAGCGTCAGTACCAGCCGGCCTCGCGCAGGGCGCCGGCATAGGCGCGGCTGACTGGCGCCTCGACCCCGCTTTTCAAAGTGAGCGTCGCCCGGCCGTCGCCGCGCCTGGCGCCGGTAACCGCCTGCCTCGCCACCCACCAGCTGCGATGGGTGCGGGCCCCCTCGATTCCTTCCAGCTCGGCGACCGCGTCGGACAGGCGCATCAGGATCAGGTCCTGGCCCTTGGAGGTGTGGAGCCTCAGGTAATGGTCCTCGGCCGAGACGGCGTAGAGTTCGGCGCCGCGCAGCCTGGCCGGCAGGCGGTCGAGGAATCGCGGCGGCGGAGCGCCCGCCCCGGCGGCGTGCGTCTCGTAGGGCTTGCGCCGGATCAGGTAGTTGAGCGCGGTCATGGCCACGGTGACGACCAGGACCGGCGTGACAAAGCCGGGCAGTCGGGCGAGCGGCAGGCCGCAGTCGCAAAAGAAGATCATGCTTATCGCCCAGACCAGCAGGGTCAGCGGCGGCGCGATCAGCAGCACGATAAGCGTCCCCTGCACCCAGGGCCGCTCCTCCAGCCAGCCGACGCGCTCGATGAAGATCGAGATGCCGACCCCGGTCAGGGAGCCGGCCAGCATCATCAGGGTCCAGTAGCCGAGCCGCACGGGAAGGCCGGTCTCGCTGGTCTCGAAGGCGCCGGTCAAAGCCAGGAAGACCCCGACGAGCAGGGCCAGGCCGACGCCCCGGGCGTGGCGGCTCTGGAAGACGGTGGTCATCCACGAAGCGCCAACGGCGGCGCCTGTCCGTTCGCGAACGGGCGGTGTCGGCCCACGGCTTTGCGGCTGCGGGCTCATCGGCATGCCGTCAGCCTGCGGGTCGTCGCCAACCCAACACCGGACCCCGCCATGTTCAAC
>SDZP01000329.1 GCA_004144935.1 Caulobacteraceae bacterium
GTGCTGGAGGACCTGGCCGAGGACAATCCGCAGAAGCTCAACTGGCGCACCTCCATCGTCGACCTGATGAAGCTGGTCGGCATGGAAAGCAGCCTGCAGGAGCGGAAGGACCTGGCCGACGAGCTGGGCTACACCGGCGACAAGTCCGACAGCGCGGCGATGAACATCTGGCTGCACAAGGCCGTGCTGAAGAAGCTGAGCGAGAACGGCGGCAAGGTGCCGGCCAGCATGCTGGACTAGTCTGGGCGCTCGCGATTCCCTTCTCCCGCTTGTCGGGAGAAGGGCTCAGTATCCGACGCCGGTGAGGTACAGCCCGTCCGCCGGGGCCACCGGTCCGCAGGCGGTGCGGTCCTTCGCGGCCAGGGCGTCGGCCACGTCCTGCGCCGTCCAGCGGCCGACGCCGACTTCGGCCAGGGTGCCGGTCATCGATCTCACCTGGCGGTGCAGGAAGCTGCGGCCGGTGAAGACCAGCAGGACCTCGTCGCCCCGGCGCCGCACATCGGCGACGTCGAGGGTCTTCAGGGGGGACTTCGCCTGGCACTGCATGTCGCGGAAGGTGGTGAAGTCGTGGTGGCCGACCAGGGCTTGGGCGGCGGCGTGCATGGCCTCGGCGTCGATCGGCTTTTTGACATGCCAGACGCGGCCCTGATCGAGGGCCGGGCGGGCCTCGCGGTTGAGGATGCGGTAGAGGTAGCGGCGCTCAACGGCGCTGAAGCGGGCGTGCCAGTCGCCGGTGGCGACCTCGGCGGCCAGGATGCTGATCGGTTCGCGCCCCAGGTGGGCGTTGAGGGCGCGCTGCACGGTCTGGGCGGGCCAGTCGCGCTCCAGGTCGATATGGACCACCTGGCCGGTGGCGTGGACGCCGGTGTCGGTGCGGCCGGCGGCGATCAGGCGGATGTCCTGGCCGCTGAAGCCCTTCACCGCCCGCTCGATGGCGCCCTGGACGGAGGGCAGCTCGGCCTGGGCCTGGAAGCCGCGATAGGGGCGGCCGTCGTACTCGACGGTGAGGCGGTAGCGGGGCATCAGGCCAGCGCCGTCCCGGCCGCCAGCGGGAAGCCGCGCAGGAAGACATCGGCCGGCTGGCGGCCCTTGCCCTCGCGCTGCAGCTCCAGCAGGCGGATCGCGCCGTCGCCGCAGGCGATCAGCAGGCTGTCGTCGAGGGCGGTTCCGGGGGGACCGGCGGCATCCTCGACATGGGACATCAGGGCCTTCACCCGGGTCGGACCGCGCGAGGACGGAGCTTCGAACCAGGCGCCCGGGAAGGGCGAGAGGCCGCGGATCTGGCGGTCGACGGCTTCGGCGGGCCGGCTCCAGTCGATGCGGGCCTCGGCCGGGGTGATCTTGGGGGCGTAGGTCACGCCCTCTTCAGCCTGTGGGGTCTCGGTCGCCCGGCCCGCCTCGATGGCCGGCAGGGTGTCGACCAGCAGGCGGGCGCCGAGCTGGGCCAGGCGGTCGTGCACCGTGCCGGCGGTGTCGTACTGGCCGATGCGGGTGGTGGCGGTGGCCAGCACGGCCCCCTCGTCGAGGCCGTCGCTCATCCGCATGACCTGGACGCCGGTGATCTCGTCGCCGGCCATCACCGCGCGCTGGATGGGGGCGGCGCCGCGCCAGCGGGGCAGGATGGAGCCGTGCAGGTTGAAGCAGCCCAGGCGCGGGGCCTCGAGAATGCCCGGCTTGAGGATCTGGCCGAAGGCGACGACGACGGCGGCGTCGAGCTCCAGGGCCTGGAAGGCGGCGATCTCGTCCTCGGCCTTCATGGATCTGGGCGTCCGGACGCTCAGGCCGTGATCGATGGCGAACTGGTGGACCGGCGAGGGCTTGAGATCCTGGCCGCGGCCGCGCGGGGCCGGCGGCTGGCTGTAGACACAGGCGATCTCGTGACCGGCCTCCAGCAGGGCGGCCAGGCTGACGACGGCGAAATCGGGGGTGCCGAGGAAGGCGATGCGCATGGCCGTGCCTGTAGCGGGTCAGCGGCGATCAAGGAAGGGAACCCTCGCGGCGGGAACCGGCGCGATCACGGTCCGTTGATGGAGCGGAACATTTCTGACGGAGACCTCCCATGCGCATCCTCGCCCTCGCCGCCGTGGCCGCCCTCGGCCTGACCCTCGCCGCCTGCGACAGCCAGGACCGCGCCGATCTGAAGGAAGGCGCGAACGCCGCCGGCGCGGAAGTCAAGGAAGCCGCCCACGACATCGCCAACGATCCGGACGTCAAGGAAGCCGGCGCGGCGATCAAGGAAGTCGGCGCCGAGGCGGCCGACGCGGTGAAGGATACGGCGGCCAACGCCCAGGCGGACCTGGCGGAGAGCTCCAGGGAAGACAAGGCCGAGGCCGCGAACGACAAGGCGGCCGGCAAGGAGTAAGGCGGCTCGCGACATCCCTCCCCGACCTGGGGAGGGAGGTCAGCGCCGGCGCTTCCTGACCCACTCGAAGACCCGCCACCCCAGCAAGACCGCCAGCACGGCCGCATAGATCAGCGGCGGCCGGTGGTCGGCCTTGACCAGCATGTAGTAGTGCAGCACCCCCAGCGGCGCGATCAGGTAGATCAGCCGGTGCAGGCGCTTCCAGCGCACCGGGCCGAGGGCGCGGATGGCGGCGTTGGTGCTGGTCACCGTCAGCGGGATCAGCAGCAGGAAGGCCGTCATGCCGATGGTGATGAAGGGCCGCTTGTAGATGTCCTTGAGGATGGCGGCCCAGTCGAAGAACTGGTCGACGCCGATATAGGTGCACCAGTGCAGCAGCACATAGGCGAAGGCGAACAGGCCGACCGTGCGCCGGAAGCGGATCAGCCGAGGCTGGCGCAGCAGGCGGGCGGCCGGGGTGATGGCCAGGCTGAGCAGGATGAAGCGCAGGCCCCAAACCCCGAGCTGGCGGATCAGGGCCTCGATCGGGTTGGCGCCGAGGTCGCCGCTGAGCAGGCGCCAGGTCAGCCAGAGGAGCGGTGCGAGGCAGGCCAGCCAGACCGCGGCGTAGACCAGGCGGTCCTTGGTTTTCTCTCCGCTCATCCCGGCGAAGGCCGGGATCCAGCCCATTCGCCGACGTAAGCAGTTGGCCCACTGGTGAGGCTTGCCGGACGGGCTAGTGGGTTCCGATGGATCCCGGCCTTCGCCGGGATGAGCGGAGGATGGGGAGGCACCATCAGAAAGACCGCCGCAAATCCATGCCCGTGTATAGCCCCGCCACCTCGCCGTAGCCGTTGAACGGCAGGGTGCGGCGGCGCTTGAACTCCCCGATGCGGCGCTCGCTGGCCTGGCTCCAGCGCGGGTGGTCCACGGCCGGATTGACGTTGGAATAGAAGCCGTACTCGCTGGGCGCCGACAGGTTCCAGGCGGTGCGCGGCTGGCTCTCGGTGAAGCTGATGCGGGTGATGCTCTTGATCGACTTGAAGCCGTACTTCCAGGGCACCACCAGGCGCAGCGGGGCGCCGTTCTGGTTCAGCAGGGTCTGGCCGTAGAGGCCGACGGCGAGGAAGGCCAGCGGATGCATGGCCTCGTCCATGCGCAGGCCCTCGCGGTAGGGCCAGGAGAGCACCGGACGGCGCTGGCCGGGCATTTCGCCCGGGCGCAGCAGGGTCTCGAAGGCGACATACTTGGCTTTCGAATTGGGCTGGTAGCGCTTCAGGACGTCGGCCAGCGGGATGCCGATCCAGGGGATGACCATCGACCAGCCCTCGACGCAGCGCAGGCGGTAGATGCGTTCCTGCAGGGCCTGGCCCTTGAGGACATCCTCGAGATTGTAGGTTCCGGGCCTGGCGCACTGGCCGTCGACCTTGACGGTCCAGGGCCGGGTCTTGAGCGAGCCGGCGTTGCGGGCCGGGTCTGACTTGTCGACTCCGAACTCGTAGAAATTATTGTAGTTCGCCGCCAGTTCCTCGTCGGTCACCGGCCGGTCGAGCGCATAGGCCGCGTTGCGCTTGGCCGGATAGAGGTCGAGCGTCG
>SDZP01000036.1 GCA_004144935.1 Caulobacteraceae bacterium
GTCCAGTCGAGGTCCGGCTCGCCGTGGCCCGTCCCAACCAGACCGTGGTCATCTACATGGGCCTCAGCACCGCCGGCCTGATCGCCGACCGCCTGATCGCCGCCGGCCGCGGGCCCTCGACGCCGGCCCTGATCGTCGTCGGCGCCAGCCGCGCCGACGAGCAACGCCTGCCCACCACGCTGGGCAAGCTGGCCGAGACTGCCGCCGGCCTGTCGGGGCCCGCCCTGCTGATGGTCGGTGAGGCGATGAGCCTCGCTCTCTCCTCCGCCACCGATCATGCTCGCGAAGGCGGGCATCCATACGCGATCGGCGGCGCGCAACCTGACCGCCGCATGGACGCCCGCATTCGCGAGCGTGATCGGAAAGTTGTCGGGAGCGTCGCTCAATGAAAGCCCTCACCGCCAACCGCCTGATCGATGGAGAGGTCGTCTTCTGGCAGGCCGGCCAATGGGTCGAGCGCTTCGCCGACGCTGAGCTGTTCGCCGCCGACGACCCCGCCGGTCCCGCCGCCGTCGACGCGGCCAAGACCCAGCCGACCGTCATTGTCGAGCCCTACCTGATCGACCTGGCCGAAGGGCCGGCGGGGCTTGCCCCCGTCAGCTACCGCGAGCGCATCCGCGCGCTCGGGCCCACCAACGAACCCACGCACGGCAAGCAGGCCGAAGGCGGCGCCGCCGTCGCCGCCCTGCAGGCCGCCACCGGCGCCGCCCGCTCGACCGGCCGCGTCGATCTGATCCGCAGGAAGTAGCCCCATGTATCGCTACGACACGATCGACAAAGAGTTCCTCGAGGACCGCGCCAACCAGTTCCGCGGCGAGGTCGTCCGCCGCCTGGCCGGCGACATCACCGAGGACCAGTTCAAGCCGACCCGCCTGATGAACGGCCTCTACCTGCAGCTCCACGCCTACATGCTGCGGGTCGCCGTCCCCTATGGCTCGCTGAACCCCGCCCAGGTCCGCGCCTTCGCCCATATCGCCCGCACCTGGGACAAGGGCTACGGCCACTTCACCACCCGCCAGAACATCCAGTTCAACTGGATCAGGCTGGGCGATGCGCCCGACATCCTCGACCACCTGGCAAGCGTCGACCTGCACGCCATCCAGACCAGCGGCAACTGCATCCGCAACGTCACCTCCGATCCCTACGCCGGCGCCACGGCCCAGGAGATCGACGACCCCCGGGTCTGGTCGGAAGTCCTGCGCCAGTGGTCGACGCTGCATCCGGAATTCTCCTACCTGCCGCGCAAGTTCAAGATCGCCGTCACCGCCGCGGAGACCGACCGCACGGCGGCCCGGGCCCACGACATCGGGCTGAAGGTCCTGCGTAACGCCGACGGCGCCCTGGGCTTCGAGGTCATGGTCGGCGGCGGCCAGGGCCGCACGCCCTACCTTGCCCCCACCATCAAGCCGTTCCTGCCGGCCAGCCGGCTGATCAGCTACCTGGAAGCCATCCTGCGCGTCTACAACCGCCACGGCCGCCGGGACAACATCTACAAGGCCCGCATCAAGATCCTGGTCGCCAGCCTCGGCCCCGAGGAGTTCGCCCGCCAGGTCGAGGAAGAATGGGACAAGATCGGCGAGGGCCGCGACTGGCCCGACACCGAACTGGCCCGCATCCGCGGCAGCTTCGTGCGCACCCCGTTCGAGACCCTGGCCCCGCGCTCCGACATCTTCGACGCCGAACAGGCCGCCGACCGGTCCTTCGCCCGGTTCGTGCGCAACAACGTCAAGGCCCACAAGCAGCCCGGCTACGCCATCGTCGAGATCAGCCTCAAGGCGCCCGGGGCCACCCCCGGCGACGCCTCGGCCGATCAGATGGACGCCGTCGCCGATCTGGCCGAGCGCTATGGCCTGAACGACATCCGCGTCACCCATGAGCAGAACCTGGTCCTGCCGCATGTGAAGCTGGACGACGTCCCGGCCGTCCACCGCGCCCTGCAGGCGGTGGGCCTGGCCACCTCCAACATCAGCCTGATCAGCGACATCATCGCCTGCCCGGGCCTGGACTACTGCGCGCTGGCCAACGCCCGCGCCATCCCGATCGCCCAGGCGATCCAGCAGCAGTTCGCCGATCCGGACCGGGCCGAGGACATCGGCGAGCTGAAGATCAAGATCAGCGGCTGCATCAACGCCTGCGGCCACCACCACGTCGGCCACATCGGCGTGCTCGGCGTCGACAAGAAGGGCGAGGAATTCTACCAGCTCAGCCTGGGCGGCTCCGGCGCCGAGGACGCTTCCCTCGCCGCCATCCTCGGCCCGGCCCTGCCGGCCGACAAGGTGGCCGGCGCGGTCGACAAGCTGGTCGAGACCTATCTCGCCATCCGCCAGGGCGAGGAGCGCTTCCTCGACACCTTCCGCCGCGCGGGCATGGCCCCCTTCAAGGAGGCCGTCTATGCCGACGCTCATTAGGCTCGACGACGGCCGCTTCAGCGCCGCCGAGGACATCTTCACCGACGTCGCCGACGAGGACGAGATTCCCGCCGGCCCCGTCATCCTCAGCCTGGCCCGCTTCCAGGCCGAGGGCGACGCCCTGGTGACCAGCAACCGCCCGGTCGGCGTGCGCATCCAGACCGACGAGGCGGTCGAGGACCTGGCCTACGACCTGCCGCGCCTGGCCCTCGTGGCCGTGGTCTTCCCGAAATTCCGTGACGGCCGCACCTTCACCACCGCCACCCTGCTGCGCGAGCGCTTCGGCTTTGCCGGCGAGGTGAGGGCGGTCGGCGACGTGCTGCTGCAACAGGCCATGTTCATGGTCCGCACCGGCTTCGACAGCTTCGTCCCGGCCGACGGCGCCACCCCTGAACAATGGGCCAGGGCCGCCGGCCTTTTCCGGCATGTCTACCAGCGCGCGGCCGACCACCGCCCGCCGGCCTTCGAGGAGAGAGGCTGATGGCCTTCGATCAGATCGAGCGCCCGACCGCCGCGGCCTTCCTGGACGCGGAACTGCGCAGCGCCCACCCGACCACTGTCATCGAGGCCGCCGTGGCCGCCTTTGGCGACCGCCTGGCCCTCGTCTCCTCGTTCGGGGCCGAGAGCGCCGTGCTGCTGCATCTGGCCGCCCAGGTGAAGAAGGACATCCCCGTCCTCTTCCTCGACACCGGCATGCTGTTTGGCCAGACCCTCGACTACCGCAAGTCGCTGGCCGCGCGCCTTGGCCTGACCGACGTGCGCGACCTGCGCCCCCGCTTCCAGGACCTGGCCGTCGGCGACCCCGACGCCAGCCTCTGGAAGACCGACACCGACGCCTGCTGCAACATCCGCAAGGTCATTCCGCTGGACCTGGCGCTGGAGGGGTTCGACGGCTGGCTGACCGGCCGCAAACGCTTCCACGGCGGCGACCGCCTGCGTCTGGCGGTGGTCGAACAGGCCGACCATCAGGTGAAGTTCAATCCGCTCGCCAACTGGGGCAAGGCCGAACTCGACGCCTACATCGCCGAGCACGACCTGCCGGTCCATCCGCTGGTCGCCCAGGGCTTCCCCTCGATCGGCTGCTGGCCCTGCACCAGCCCGGTGGAAGAGGGCGCCGACGCCCGCGCCGGCCGCTGGGCCGGCCAGGACAAGACCGAATGCGGCATCCACGTCGCCCGGGCCCATGTGGCCCCGACGAACGTGGGCGGGGATATCTAGGGAATCTCCCTCAGTTCCGCTCATCCCGGCGAATGCCGGGATCCATTTCGTAGAGCGCTATGTTGCGGATCTGTTCTCGATCAGCCATGATCGGCCATGGCCTTCTATTGCTACATCGTGGCAAGCGGACAGCTGGGAGCGCTGTACATCGGCAGCACCGACGCCCTCACCACGCGCGTCGGCCAGCACAAGAACAAGGCTTTCGACGGCTTCACCGCGAAGTACGGCTGCGACCAGCTTGTCTGGTTCAGGGTCTTCGAGACCCGCGAAGCGGCCTTTCGCTGCGAGCGACAAATGAAGGAGTGGCGCCGCTCGTGGAAAATCCTGCTGATCCAGGAGGAAAATCCGAACTGGCGAGACCTGTACTGGGAAGTTCGCGGCGTGCTGGCGCCGGGTCAGCTGGCGACGTTCCTGGATTCCCTGACGTCTCAGGTCGAGGGCTAATCGGACGAACCGAGCCCTACGAAATGGGTCCCGGCATTCGCCGGGATGAGCGGAAGGTTTTAGGACGGCGCTCAGCGCGCCGTCGCAACCCGCTGCCCGGCCTTCGGACAGCCCGTGAAGGTGCCGGCCTTCATCACCGAGACCGTCTTGGTGTTGATCTTCATCAGCGGCTTCATCGACCCCCGGCCATGGCCGGTGAACAGGTCGATGTGACTGCCGCGGACGCCGCCGCCGGTGTCGGAGACATACCAGTAGCCGTCGTGGACAGAGCCGTCGTCCATCGCCAGGCCGACCGTCTCCGGAATGAAGATGATCGAGCGCTTGGGGGCGATGCGGGGATCGCTGGCCGCCGTGCGCATGGCCACCACCGCGCAGCCCAGCGAGTCGCGGGCGCCCGCGCCGCCGCCGCCCGAATGGTAGAGCGTCACGCGCATCTTCCAGTCGGCGTCGCCGGGAACGGTCTTGGCTTCACCCGCGTTGTCAGGGGGCAAGATGGCGTCGTCCGGGATGGGCGACATGGTCCCGCGGAGTCCGGCCTTCACGGCCGGCGTTTCAGCGGGGATCTGCGCGATAAGATCCCCAATGGGATCCTCGTTGGCGCGACCCGGAATCTCGCTCGCGAGAGTCTGGGCGGACGAAGAACTTGCAGCCAGCATAAATGCCAGTGCGGCGAGGCATGTTGAGGTACGCTTCAACAGCGATCCCCCCTTTGTTTCTCGACGACAGGTGGGCGCTTGTTAACGGCCGGCGACCGGATTGGCAACCCACCCGGTTGTCGCAGGGAGAAAATCCATGAGTATCACGGTATTCGGGGACAGCATCTCGGGCAATTGTCTCAAGGTGAAGTGGACCGCAGACCGAATCGGCGTGCCGTATCGCTGGGTCGAAACCGACGTGCTGAAGGGCGAAAGTCGCACCCCTGATTTCATGGCGCGCAACCCGGCCGGTCAGGTTCCTCTGGTTGTCCTCGAGGATGGTCGCGCTTTAGCGCAAAGCAATGCGATTATACTTCACCTTGCTGAAGGCTCCGACCTGATCCCCAAGGACTCGTACGAGCGCGCCAAGATGTTCGAGTGGCTGTTCTGGGAGCAGTACAGTCATGAGCCCTACGTCGCCGTCGCCCGCTTCCAGATGGCCTACCTCGGCAAGGCCAGGGCCGATCTGAACCCCAAAATCGTCGAGCGCGGCAAGGCGGCCCTGGCCCGGCTGGAGATGGCCCTGGAGGGCTCCCCCTTCCTCGTCGGCCATGACCTGACCCTCGCCGACATCGCCCTGGTCGCCTACACCCGCGTCGCCCACGAAGGCGGCTTCGACCTCGCCGACTACCCGGCCATCCAGCGCTGGATCGTCCGGGTGGAAGCGGCGCTGGGCCTCTAGCCGCCGGCCGGGATATCGCAAAAAACCTCAACGGCACCCCTACGGGGGCGCTACCGAAACCCTATGCAGACCGGGCGCGATCGATACCCAACCTCAATGCCTAATGCATTGAAAGTAAACGTAAAAAACCGATTCCTGGTGATGATTGGGCCTTCCTCGCCGCCGGTCTGTTAAAATGGTCTCGCCGCTTCGATAAGCCGCCGCCATTTTCAGGCCGCCGCGAACCGCCTAGGGTCCGCCGCCCAACCGGAGTTTCCCCTTGCGTCACCGTCTGTTCGCCGCCCTCGCCGCCGCCGGCCTCGTCGGGGCCCTCGCCGTCACCCAGGCCCTGGCCTGGGGGGCCAGCGGCCACCGCCTGGTCGGCCAGCTCGCCGTCGAGGCCCTGCCCGCCGAGATCCCCGCCTTCCTGCGCGGCAGGAAGGCCATCGCCGCCATGGGCGAACTGGCCCGCGAGCCCGACCGCTGGAAGGGCGGCGGCAAGTTGCACGACTCCGACCGCGAGGGGGCCCACTTCGTCGACATCGACGACGCCGGCCTGGTCATGGGGGTCATGCCGCTGGCCGACCTCAAGGCCACCCGCGCCGACTACGAAAAGGCCCTGCAGACCGCCGGGACCGACGGCTGGAAGGCCGGCTGGCTTCAGTATTCGATCATCGATGGCTACAATCAGCTGATCGTCGATTTCCGCTACTGGCGCGTTTTGACCGTCATGGAGAAGCGCGCCAAGGGACCCCAAAGAGCCTGGTACAGGGCCGACCGCCTGCGCCGCGAACAGCTGATCCTGCGCGACATGGGGGAGTTCGCCCACTACGTCGGCGACGGCTCCCAGCCGCTGCACACCTCGATCCACTACAACGGCTGGGGCGATTTCCCCAATCCCAAGGGCTACACCAACGACCGCATCCACAGCGTCTTCGAGGGCGAGTTCGTGGCCCGCAGCGTCACCCTGGCCGGGGCCCGCGCGGCCATGCCGCCGGCCCGCGACTGCGCCTGCTCCATCGAGCAGCGCACGGTCGCCTATCTCAGCAAGACCAATACCCAGACCGAGCCGCTGTACGCGATGATGACCGAGGGGGCCTTCAAGGCCAACGATCCCCGCGCCGTCACCTTCACGACCCGCCTGGTCGGCGAGGGCTCCGCCGAGCTGCGCGACATGATCGTCATGGCCTGGCGGGAGAGCGCCACCGGCAAGATCGGCTGGCCGGCCGTCGCCGTCGAGGATGTGGTCGCCGGCAAGACCGATCCCTGGGTCTCGCTGCTGGGCAAGGACTGATGCTGGAGTTCGGCCTCCGCGACCCGGAAAAGGCCTACCGCCTGCGCCCGGCCGCCTTCGGCGTCTGCGTGCGGGAGGGCCTGATCGCCTGCGTCCACGTCACCCGCGCCGACGACCGCAGCTACCATGACCTGCCCGGCGGCGCCGTCGACGGCCTGGAGACGGAGGGCCAGGCCCTGATCCGCGAGTTCGGCGAAGAGACCGGCCTGATCGTCGAGCCCGGCCCGCTGATCGTCCGCGCCAGCCAGCTGTTCCTCAAGAGCGACGGCGAGCCGGTGGAGAACGAGGGCGGCGTCTATGAGGCGCAGGCGACAGGCGAGGATGCCGCGCTGAAGGTCGAGGATGATCACAGGCTGGTGTGGCTGGACCCACAACAGGCGGTGTTGAAGCTACGGCATGAGAGCCACGCCTGGGCCGTTGCGCGGTGGTTGCGGACGCGGGGCTAGGAAGACGTCTCGCAAAAGAGAAGGGTGGACTTGCGATAAAAACGCTGCAGCCTCAGGCCGTGAACAAGTTCCGTGCACCGCGATCACCGGCGATTGCCCCGCTGTTTGCAGCGTTGTTCTTCGTCGTCCTCGCGGTCATGGCCATCGCCGATCCCGAAACTGGACTTCTCAAGCTGGCCTTTTCCTGGATCGTCGTCGTGGTCTGCGGCGGCCTCGGAATCTTCGCCGCCTGGTCTCTGGTCTTTCCGGCGGCCATCTCCCTGGACGAAGAGGGTTTCACCCAATTCGGCCCCTTCGGGATGACGATCAGGATTCCCTGGTCCGACGTTGCTCAGTTCTATGTCCGCCTAGATACCGACCCACGGAAATGCCTGGTCGGCTGGACCTATGCGGAGGGGCGCGGACCCGGTGGTGGCGGGGACGTTGACGCCCTTGACGGACCTTGGCCGATCCCGGCCGACAAACTCGTCGAACTCATGCAATCCCGCCTGGAGGCCTCGCGCCGATGACCAGCTTCTACGACCGCCACATCATGCCCAGGCTGATCAGCTGCGCCTGCGGGGCCAAGCCGATTACCTACCAGCGGCGCAAGGTCGTGCCGAAGGCTGCCGGCAAGGTGCTGGAGCTGGGCATCGGCGGCGGCATGAACCTCATTCACTACGACCCGGGCAAGGTCTCCAGCGTTTCCGGCGTCGACCCGTCGGCCGAGTTGCGGGCCATCGCCGAGAAGGCCCCGCGCCCCGACGGCCTCAAGGTCGACATCCAGGACGGGACCGCCGAGGCGCTTCCTTTCGCCGACGCCAGCTTCGACTGCGTGATCTGCACCTTCACCCTCTGCAGCGTCGCCTCGCCGCCGGCCGCCCTGGCCGAAGCCAGGCGGGTGCTGAAGCCCGGCGGCCGCTTCTTGTTCTGCGAGCACGGCCTGGCTCCCGACCCCAAGGTCGCCGACTGGCAGCGCTTCATCGAGCCGCTGTGGAAGCGCCTGGCCGGCGGCTGCCACCTGACCCGGCCGGTCGCGGCGGGCGTCACCGCCGCGGGCTTCGCCCTGACCGAGCTGTCGACCATGTACCTGCCCGGCACGCCCCGCTCGCTGGGCTGGAACGAGTGGGGCGAGGCGCGGCTCACGTAACGCGTTGACGCTCCTCACCCGTACCGTCAAAACTTACTTCGCCTGCTTCGGGGGCGAGACGAGGTTTCAAGGCCAGCGATGGACGATGCGGCCTTTTTCAATGGGCTCGAGCAGACCCGGGGGCTCGTCGAGCGCCGCCTGGCCCAGCTGTTGCCGCCCGAGGGTCAGGCTCCGGCCCCGCTGACGGGCGCGGCCCGCTACGCCGTCCTGGCGTCCGGCAAGCGTTTCCGCCCCATGCTGGCCATCCTCACGGCCCGCGATTTCGGGGCCCCGGACAGCGCGGCGCTCGACGCCGCCTGCGCCTTCGAGCTGGTCCACACCGCCTCGCTGATTCTCGACGACCTGCCGTCGATGGATGACGCCAGCCTGCGCCGGGGCGTCGCCACCACCCACAAGGCCTTCGACGAGGCCAGCGCCATCCTCGCCGCTGTCGCCCTCCTCAACCGCGCCTACGGGGTGATCGCCGATGACGCGGGCCTGAGCGACGCAGCCAAGGTCGAGCTCACCGCCCGCCTCTCCGAATGCGTCGGTTTCCGGGGCTTGGTCGCCGGCCAGGCCCGTGACCTGGACCGCCGGGGCAAGGCCTTGAGCAACGACGAGATCGATCTGCTCAACCACCAGAAGACCGGCGTCCTGCTGGTCGCCCCCGCCCAGGCCGGAGCCCTGATCGCAGGGGCCGACGCGGCTAGTCTGGCCGCCATCGGCGAGTTCGCCCGCCGCCTCGGCCTCGCCTTCCAGATCCGCGACGACATCCTCGACGCCGAGGGCTCGTCGGCCGAGGGCAAGGACCTGGGCAAGGACGCCGGCATGCCGACCCTGGTCACCAGCCTCGGCGTCGCCGGCGCTCGCCGGGCCATGGACGGCTATCTCGACGCCGCCCATGACGCCCTGACCCAGGCCCGCTGCGGCGACCACGCCTGGCGCTACGCCAGCGCCCTGTTCGGGTCCCGCAAGGTCGCGGCGTGAGCGACAGCCGGCCGATCCTGAATGTCTGGGGCGCCGAGCTCAGCCATGGCGCACGCAAGATCCTGCGCGGCGTCGACCTGACCCTGAGACCCGGCGAGATCTATGCCCTGCTGGGACCCAACGGGGCCGGCAAGACCACCCTGATCCACGCCATCTGCGGCCGCATGAAGCTCAGCAAGGGCGATATCGCCCTGGAGGGCCAGAACCCCTGGTCGACGCCGGTCTGCCGCGCCGCCCTCGGCCTCGTCCCTCAGAACATCGCCCTCTACAACCACATGACGGTGGCCGAGAACCTGCAGACTTTCGGCCGGCTGGCCGGGGTGCGGGGCAGGGCGTTGCGCGACGCCGTGGCCCGCGCCATCCACCTCTGCCGCATCGCCGACCGCGAGAACGAGCCGATCGGCCGTCTGTCCGGCGGCTATCGCCGGCGGGTCAACATCGCCTGCGCCATTCTGCACGGCCCGCGGCTGCTGATCCTCGACGAGCCCATGGTCGGGGTCGATCCCGACGCGCGGGAGGCCCTCGACGGCGTCATCCGCGACCTGCGCGACGCCGGCGTCTGCGTGCTGATGATCACCCACGACCTGGACCAGGCCGGCGACCTGGCCGACCGCGTCGGCTTCCTGCGCGAGGGCCGCAAGGTCATGGAGGGCTCGCCGCGCGGCCTGATCACCCAGGCCTTCGGCGAGGAGCTCGAAATCCTCGTGCAGCTCGACGAGGACCCCGACAGCAACGACGAGATCGTCCTAAACGCCGCCGGCCTCGAGCGGCGCGGCAAGACCAATGTCTGGACCACGCTGGACGCCGGCGGTTACGCCACGGCGGGCCGGCTGGACTCCACGCTGCGCAGGGCCGGCGTCACCCCGCGCGAAATCCGGGTGCGCCAGCCCTCGCTGCACAACCTCTTCACCCTCGTCGCCGACTGGCAAGACGCCGCATGATGTTCGCCATGTTCCGGGTGATGCTGCTCCGGCTGCTGCGCGACCGCGGGGCGCTGGCCATGACCTTCCTGCTGCCGCCCCTGGTCTTCGTGATCTTCGCCACGGTGTTCGCCGGCTCGAGCGGCGAGAACATCAAGCTCAAGCTGGTCATCGCCGACCAGGCCAGGACGCCGGCCTCCGGCCGTCTCGTCGAGGCCCTGCTGCAGGATGGCCATCTGCGGTCCGTCCCCGCCGACCCCAGCACCATCAAAGGCGTTCGCCGCCAGGTGCGGGAGGGCAAGGCCGACGCCGGCCTGATCATCCTGTCCGACCCGGCCGGCGCCGGCACCCCCTTCCTGATCATCACCGACACCACCCGCGCCATGGCCGCGCCGATGACCCGCGGCCGCATCCAGGCCGCCTTGAGCGAGCGGCTGCCGGACGTCGTGCTGTCCAAGACCCTCAGCCTTGTCGAGCCGGTCTACGATCCCTCCGCCGCCCAGCAGGCCCGGGCCAGGGCAGTCATCGAGGGCGTGCGCGACGACGTCCAGGCCGGCCGCGCCGTCCCCGCCGACCAGGACCAGTTCGCCGTCGAGGCCATCTCGGGGGCCGGCAAGGGCAGGGGGACCATCACCTACTACGCGGGGGCGGTGACAATCCTCTTCGCCCTGTTCTCGGCCGTAAACGCGGCCATGACCCTGATCGAGGAGCGCCGGGCCGGAGTCGCCGACCGCATCCTGGCCGGGGCCGCCGGCATGACCCCGGCGCTGAACGGCAAGTTCCTGTTCATCGTCCTGCAGACGATGCTGCAGGCCTGCGCCATCTTCTTCGTCGCCCAGCTGATCTATGACACCCAGGTGCGCAGCCATCTCTGGCCCTGGCTGGCGACCAGCGTCTGCGTCGGCGTCTGCGCCGCCGGCGTGGCGCTGGGCATCGTCTCCCTGCACCGCAACCGCGATCAGGCCCAGTTGGTCTCCACCTTCCTGATCCTGCTGCTGGCCGCCGTCGGCGGCAGCATGGTGCCCCGCTTCCTGATGCCGCCCTGGCTGCAGACGCTGGGCCTCTTCACCCCGCACGTCTGGGCCATCGACGCCTACCAGGCGCTGCTTTGGCGCGACGCCGAGCTGACTTCGGTGTATCCTGCCTGGGGGATTTTGGTTGGCATCGGTCTGGCGGGCCTGTTGCTGGCCCACGTGATGGCCCGCCTGGTGCGTCGATGATCCTGCAGGTTCTCTCCTTCATCGCCCTCTACCTTGGGGCCGTGGTCTTCATGGAAGGCTTCGCCTGGGTGACGCATCGCTATGTCATGCACGGCTGGGGCTGGATCTGGCATCGCTCGCACCACGAACCGCGCACCGGCCACTTCGAGCTCAACGACCTGTTTGCCGTCGTCTTCGCCGCTCCGGCCATCGTCGGCATCTATCTGGGCGTTCACGGCACGCCCTGGATGCTGCCGGTTGGGTTGGGAATCACCACCTACGGCGCGATCTACTTCCTGTTCCACGACGGCCTGGTCCACCGCCGCTTCCCGATGCCGAAGGCAAGGAGCGCCTACTGGAAGCGTCTGATCCAGGCGCACCGCTTCCACCACGCGGTCCACACCAAGGACGGCGCGGTTTCCTTCGGCTTCCTGCTGGCCCCGGATGTTCGCAAGTTGAAAGCCCGCCTGACCGCGCAAGGTGTCGCGGCCGACGAGACTTGACCCGAAGGGCAACCACGCCCATTCCTCCGCCCGGATCAGATGGCCGGGCGATCGCGGCGCGCAAGCGTCGAGGAAAGTCCGGGCTCCACGGTGACAAGGCGGCGGGTAACGCCCGCCGGGGGCGACCCCAGGGATAGCGCCACAGAGAGCAAACCGCCTCTCCTCGTGAGGGGTAAGGGTGAAAGGGTGGGGTAAGAGCCCACCGCGGGGCTGGTAACAGTCCTGGCACGGCAAGCCCCGCCTGGAGCAAGACCGAATAGGGATTCCGCGCCTGACAAGTCGATCTTCGGGTCGAGACTTCAGGCAGGACCGTCACCGGTCCGAGGCGTCCGGGTTGGTCGCGAGAACCGTCCCGCGAGGGGCGGTCCAGAGGAATGATCGTCACCGGCCGTTCTCGGCCGGGACAGAACCCGGCTTACAGGCCATCTGATCCGCCTTCCCCCGTGATGAAAGCCGAACGGCTTATCCCCGCATTACTTAACGTGTTCCATGTATGTTCTGTTGATGGTTCAATTTCATTAACCAAACCACGGAAAAATGCCGTTGAATCCACACTGAATCTTTTCTTGAGGCATTCCGTCCCATTGCCGCCCAAATCCACCCATGTTAACCCAAACACACTCGGCGCGGGGTGGTTCGGCGCGCGAGGGGCAAGCAGGTCAACAGGGCAGGGACGCGGTGTTCTTCTCGACGTTCGAGAAACAGCTGGACGCGAAACGGCGACTTGTCGTGCCGATGGAATTCCGCGCCGCGCTTTCCGGTCTTTTCGACGGCGTCTTCTGCTTCCCCTCCATCGAGTTCGATTGCATCGAGGGTGGCGGCAAGAACCTGTTCGATCGTTACCAGGCGGTGATCGACGAGCTGCCCTTCGGCGATCCGCTGCGTTCGGACCTGGAATTCAGCCTCAACGGCGGCCTGGCGAAGATGAATTTCGACGACGCCGGCCGCATCACCCTGCCGCCACAGCTCTGCGACCAGTTTGGCCTGACCGACTGGGTGGTGCTGGTCGGCCTCGGCGAGCGCTTCCAGATCTGGCCGCGCGAAGCCTTCCAGGCCCGCCGCGCCGCCGCCCGCGAGGGGGCCCGCGAGGGTCTGGCCGCCCTGCGCGCCGCCCAACGGGCCCAGAAGCTGGGGCAACCCTGATGAGCACGCCGGACCAGCCCCACATCTCGGTCATGTTGCCCGAGGTGCTGGCCGCCCTGCGCGCCCTGCCCGGCGACACCATGGTCGACGGCACCTTCGGGGCCGGCGGCTACAGCGCCGCCATTCTCGAGACCGGCGCCTCGGTCATCGCCTTCGACCGCGATCCCAGCGCCCGCAAGTTCGCCGCCCCGCTGGAGGCTTCCGGCCGCTTCCGTCTGATCGAAGACCGCTTCTCGGCCATGGCCGACACGCTGGGCGACGCCAGTGTCGACGGGGTCGCCCTCGACCTCGGCGTCTCCTCGATGCAGCTGGACGAGGCGGACCGCGGCTTCTCCTTCATGCGCGACGGGCCGCTCGACATGCGCATGGGCGCCGACGGGCCGACCGCCGCCGACCTGGTCAACACGCTGGAACATGTCGAGCTGGCCCGCATCTTCTATGTCTATGGCGAGGAGCGGGAGAGCCGCCGGATCGCCAGCTTCATCCTGCGCCGCCGGGAGGAAACCCCGTTCACCCGGACGCTCGATCTCGCCGAGGTGATCGAGAAGGCGCTCGGCGGTCGGCGGGGCGCCAAGACCCATCCCGCCACCAAGTCGTTCCAGGCCCTGCGCATCGCGGTGAACGAAGAGCTCAGCGAGCTGGAAGCCGGCCTGCTGGCGGCCGAGCGGGCGCTGAAGCCCGGCGGCCGGCTGGCGGTCGTCACCTTCCATTCGCTGGAAGACCGCATCGTCAAGGCGTTCCTGGCCGAGCGGGCCGGCAAGACCCCCGGCGGTTCGCGCCACGCCCCGCCCAAGGAGGCCGGCGCGCCGGCGTCCTTTGAATTGATCCATAACGGCGCCAAGCAGGCGTCCGAGGCCGAGTCCGCCGTCAATCCCCGCTCCCGCTCCGCCAAGCTGCGGGCCGCGGTCCGGACGTCGGCGCCTGTATGGAGGGCCGCATGAGCCTTCTGGATCACCGCACCCGCGGGTTTCGCACCATCAACGTCGTCTTCTGCGCGGTGCTGGCCGCGACGGCCGTGACCGTTCTGCTGGCCAAGGCCTACGCCGGGCGCGAGGTGCGCGACATCGCCCGGACCGAACGCACCATCGGCGAAGAGAACAAGCGCATCCGGCTGCTCAAGGCCGAGGTCGCCCACCTCGAGCAGCCCGAGCGGCTGCAACGACTGTCCAAGGCCCTGCTTGGCATGGCCCCGCTGTCGGCCACCCGCGAGGGCGACCTCAACAGCCTGCCGGCCATCGCCGCCGGCTACGCGCCGCCGACCCCGATCGCCACCCCGACGGCCCCGGAAGTGCAGCCCGAGGAAGTGCCGGGCATCGAGACCCCTGCGCCGGTCGCGGCCGAGATCGGCGCGGCCCCGGCCGCCGTGACCCCGCACGGCAACGATCCCGCGGAGACCGGTCAATGAGCCTGGCCGACCTGACCCCGCACCGCTACCCGCGTCCGGTCCGCTGGGCCATCGACTGGCTCTGGCGCATCGAACATGCCTTCGAGCGCGCCAAGGCCTCGGGCCGGCCGGAAGACGACGCGCGGGTTCGCATCCTGGTCGTGCTCGCCTTTTTCGCCATTCTGTTCGGCCTGATCGGCGGCGGGGCCATCTTCGCCGCCGTCTTCAGCGACGCCGGCAAGAAGGGGTCTATCGCCTCCCTGCCGCTCAACGCCAAGGCCGATCTGGTCGACCGCAACGGTCAGCTGCTGGCCGCCAACCTGACCCACTACAGCCTGTTCCTCGATCCGGCCGACGTCTGGAACCGCCGCGAGACCCGCAAGGCGCTGCTGGCCCGGGTGCCTGGGCTGAAGCCGTCCAAGTTCAACGACGTGATGAACAAGGGCAAGCGCCGCGTCCTCGTTGAGGGCCTGACCCCCGAGGTCCGCGCCAGCATCCATGACCTCGGCCTCCCGGGCATCAGCTTCGAGGAGAGCCCCCGCCGGGTGTATCCGATGGGTCCGCTGGCGGCGCATCTGGTCGGCTTCTCCGACCCCGGCGGCCAGGGCCTGCAGGGCGCCGAGCGCGGGCTGATGGACCAGATGCGCGCCGGCTACATCAGCGGCGAGCCTGTCGCCCTGTCCATCGACGTCCGCGTGCAGGCCGCCCTGGAAGAGGAACTGGCCGCCGCCGTCGAGGAGTTCCACCCGCTCAACGCCGTCGGCCTGGTGACCAACGTCCACACCGGCGAGGTCATCGCCATGGCGTCGCTGCCGGAGTTCGACCCCAACCGCTTCGGCAAGTTCGCCGAGTCCGAGCGCAAGAACCGCGCCTCGGCCCAGCTCTACGAGATGGGCTCGACCTTCAAGACCTTCACCGTCGCCGCCGGCCTCGATACCGGCGTGGCCTCGATGGATTCCACCTTCGACGCCCGGACGCCGCTGAAGATGGGCTACCGGACCATCCACGACTTCCACGGCACCAACCGCATCCTGACCCTGGGCGAGGTCTTCAACCATAGCTCCAACATCGGCACCGCCAAGCTGGCGCTGGGCATCGGCGTCGACCGGCTGAAGCACTACTACGACGCCATGGGCCTGACCCGCCGGCCGAAGCTGGAGCTCTACGAGACCGCCACCCCGCTGGTTCCGAAGATCTGGAACGACGACGCGCTTGCCAGCGTCTCCTTCGGCCACGGCATCAACGTCACCCCGCTGGCCATGGCCCAGGCCATGGGCACCCTGCTCAATGGCGGCACCTTCGTGCCGGTGACCATTCTCAAGAAGCCGCCGGGCTACCGCTACGACGGAGAGCGCGTGTTCTCCGAGGACACCAGCCGGGCCATGCTGCGGATCATGCGCGGCAACGTCGTCGGCGGCACCGGGCGCAAGGCCGACGCCCTGGGCCTGTCGGTCGGCGGCAAGACCGGCACCGGCGAGAAATACGATCCAACCATCCGCCGCTACAGCAACACCAAGCAGGTGGCCTCCTTCGCCGCCGTCTTCCCGACCGACGGGCCGCTGGAGGCGCCGCGCTACTTCGTGCTCATCCTGCTGGACGAGCCGACCGGCGGCGCCCGCACCGGCGGCCTGGTCGCCGCGCCGGCCGCCGGTCGGGTGATCGACCGCAGCGCCCGCTTCCTCGGCATCCCCCGCCAGATGCAGCGCCCGCAGTTCGACATCGCCGCCGTCCGCGGGAGGCCCAACCTGTGACGCTGCTGAGCGCCATCGTTGGACAGGCGGTCGAGCAGGACGTCGCGATCACCGGTGTCACCGCTGACAGCCGAAAAGTGAAGCCGGGCTTCCTGTTCGCCGCCCTGCCAGGCAGCAAGGCCGACGGCCGGACCTTTATCGCCAAGGCGATCGAGCTGGGCGCCGCCGCCGTGCTGGCGCCGCAGGATGTGACCGATGTCGGCGTGCCGGTCGTCCATGCCAAGGACATCCGCCGCGCCTACGGTCTGGCCGCCGCCAGGTTCTGGAACAGGCAGCCCGCCGTTTGCGTCGCCATCACCGGCACCAACGGCAAGACCTCCATCGCCGCCTTCTGCCGCCAGATGTTCCGCACCCTGGGCCGGACGGCCGGCAGCATGGGCACGCTGGGCGTCGTCGTCTCGGCGCCGGGCAAAGAAGACCTGGTCCTCACCCCGCCCGGCCTCACCACCCCCGACGCCGCCGATGTCGCCGAACTGATGGCCAGGATGGCGGACATGGGCGTCACCCATGTGGCGCTGGAGGCCTCCTCGCACGGCATCGACCAGCGCCACAT